>JALOMP010000182.1 GCA_025455365.1 Chitinophagaceae bacterium
CACCTCTCACCTCTCACCTCTCACTTCTCACTTCTCACTTCTCACTTTTCACTTTTCACTTCTTCAACCGCTTCCTTCAACTCGCTTCCCATCGGATCCACGGCAGGCTCGTACACACCCACCAGCCTTCCTTCCTCATCCACGAGGTATTTCATGAAATTCCAAACCGGAGCCCGGTTATTCCAGCCATTCTGCCGGGCATCACTCAGCCAGTGAAAAACGGGATTCTGGATCGCCCCTTTTACGACGGAACTCTTGGCGGCAAGGGGAAAACGTACCCCGAAATTTATCTTACAGAAAGCAGCGATGGAAGCGTCATCGCCCTTTTCCTGCTCCTTGAAATCATTTGCCGGGAAACCAATCACAACGAGCTTGTCCGGATACCGTTCCGCCAGCGCCTGCAGGTTCTCATACTGTGCCGTATAACCGCAATCACTGGCCGTATTCACCAGTAAAATTTTCTTTCCCTTCCAATGGGACATTGATTTCTCCGTTCCATCGTTCATTTTCACCGCAAGATTGTACAGCGAAACAGGCGGATGCTTCCGATCGCCCGGAGCATGCGTTCTAACCTGCCCCTTGAAGACATGCTGAAATCCGGCGAATACGGGATAAACCGCTTTGAGTATTTTTTGCCTGATGGTCATATTCCTTGATTCCTGGTTTACAAACCATACATACCCTGAAAAAAGCAGGAAGACAACGAGTACAAATCGGATCAACCTGCCGGGCATGTTTCGTCCTGATGGTTTGATGAGGTGAAAGACAAGTGGGCTGCTGATTTGTTTACAAACCAAAGAGTTTACGGAGCAATTTAACCGAATTCCCGCCATGCGGTGCATACCAGAGTGGCGCGTCAAACCATGTGGGCGAGTACATCACGCTCTTGGGCCTTGTGAACGTATCGAAGCCAAACTTGCCGTTATACTGGCCGATCCCGCTGGTGCCAACGCCTCCAAATGGGATATCCGTATTGCCCAGGTGAATGACGCCGTTGTTGATGCATCCGCCGCCAAAGCGAAGGTTGTGTACAAAAAAATCTGCCGTGGCCTTGCTGGAACTATACACATACAGGGCAAGCGGATAGGGATTCGCTTCAATCCATTTCAGCACTTCTTCCTTTGTGCGGTAGCCAATCACAGGTAGCACCGGCCCGAAAATTTCCTCCTGCATAACCGGGTCATCGATCGATACCCCCTCCAGGATGGTTGGGGCGATAAAAAGGTCGTCCGCATCGGTATGCCCGCCATAAATAATTTTCCCCTGCCGAAGGTATCGCGCCACCGTATCAAACCGGTTCCTGTTGATCATGCGGCCGAAATCCTCGCTTCTTTGCGGATCAGGCCCAAGCATCTTGTCGAAAGACTGTTTGAGTTTATCTATAAACACATCCTTAATGTCCTCATGCACCAGGAGGTAATCCGGCGCCACACAGGTCTGGCCCGCGTTCATCAGCTTGCTCCAGGCAACCTTCCGGGCCGCGTAATCCAGGTTTACCTGCCGGTCAACGATACAGGGGCTCTTTCCTCCCAACTCCAGGGTTACCGGGCTAAGGTGACGGGCCGCCATGCCCATGATTCGTTTCCCAACGGCCACGCTGCCGGTGAAAAAAATATGGTCAAAATGATATTGTTCGATCAGTTCCTCTCCCACCACCGGTCCGGGTCCCAGCACTACGTCTATATAGTTTTCCGGAAAATTTTCCCGGATCAGTTTTTCAATGGCATGGCTGGTATGAACGGAATAGTCGGATGGTTTCAGGATGATGGTATTCCCGCCGGCAATGGCGCTGACCAGGGGATGAATGGTCAGGAGGAAGGGATAATTCCAGGGCCCGATGATCAGGACATTGCCAAGCGGATCAGGATAAATTCTGCTTTTTGACGGCTTAAACATCATGGGCGTACCCGCCGATTGTGGCCGCATCCAATCGCGCAGGTTCCGGATGGTATGATGGATTTCAGACACAACGGGCCCGATCTCGGTTCCGATGGTTTCGTATGCTGATTTCCGGAGGTCTTTGTACAAGGCATCGATGAACACCTGTTCATTCGCCCTGATCGCCGAAAGCAATTTTTTCAATTGGGCTTTGCGATAGGCATATGGCCTTGTGGCACCCGTGTCAAAAAAGGCTTTTTGAGCCGCAAAAACGCGGGATACCTGCTTTCGCATGGCCAAAAGGTCAAATCCCGTTTCCAGCGTATCCTGTTTCATAATGGCATGTTGATGGATGATCGCACCCGGAACAAATGTCCGTTATTTTACCTGAAATTTCCCGGTTCAGCAGCCTTGGCGTAAATTATCCGTTCAATCCCAAGGATGAAGAAAATCCTGCACCATCTGCTGGAAGGTTTTCGCAGCATGATGAAATTTTTCCTGGCTAAACCCGTGACATGGGCGGCCAACAGATTCTCATCCGCTCCTACCCGGGAGCATGTCCACCATTCCCTCACGGAACTCTATAAAAGCATCACCCGGGATCCGGGGAACAAAGGACTGCTGATCGACTTCAAGCCGGATCGCCAACCCGTGGTCATATTTTCGGACCATCATAAGGGGGCCAGGGACGGGCGGGATGATTTCGGCCCGGCCGAGCAGAATTACCTGGCGGCACTCGACTTCTACAATAGCCAGCGGTATTATTATGTCAACCTGGGCGATAGTGAGGAACTCTGGGAAAACAATATCCTGAGCGTACTGAAGCACAATAAGGCCACGTTTGAAAAAGAAAAAATGTTCGTGGACAGGAACGCTTATGCGAAAATCTTTGGAAACCACGACCTCTACTGGGGCAACGACCCCTTTGCTTCCCTTGCCTTAAAAAAAATGTACGGGCAGGCCATTCCCATTTATACCGGCATCGTACTCAGGGCAAATTTGCCAACCGGGTATCTTGACATTTTTTGTACCCATGGACACCAGGGCGATCAGTCGAGCGATGGAAACGCCTTCAGCAAATGGTTTGTAGCCAATATCTGGGGACCCCTGCAGTCTTTCCTGGACGTCAATACCAATACCCCTTCCTGCAACCAGGAAAGCAAAACCCTGCATAACCAGTTGATGTATGAATGGAGTGCTGCGCAGGAAGACCTGGTCCTGGTTACGGGGCATACGCACCAGCCCGTCTTTAATTCCCTCACCCACCTGGAAAGGCTGTACCTCCAGATGGAAGAGGCCATCCTGACAAAGGACCAGGGCGCGATCGGGAGGATTCAGAAAGAAATACCCAGGCGAAAACAGGAGTATGACTATGTGAACAGTTCTTTCCGGACCATGAAACCCAGTTATTTCAATGCCGGTTGCTGCTGCTTCGACGGAGGCACGATCACAGGCCTCGAGATTTCAGGCGGTAGCATTCGGTTGGTACGGTGGGTCACTGAAAATGGCCTACCCGTGAGAAAGGTAGCTGAAGAAGAAAGCCTGCTTTCGCTGGCAGGGAAAATCATGGACTAGGTTTCAAACGCAGCCTGCACAAGGTGGACAGCGACCATCTTATATCTTACAACCAGGCGCATAGGCTTACATATTCCTCCGGTACTGTCCTCCCACTTCATAGAGGGCATGGGTGATTTGCCCAAGCGAACAGGTCTTGACGGTTTCCATCAATTCCTCAAACAGGTTTCCATTAGAGACTGCTACGTTGCGGAGTTTTTCCAACGCAAGCACCGAGCGGCTTGCATGCCGGTCCTGGAATGCCTTCAGGTTGCGTATCTGCGCATCCTTTTCCTCATGGCTGCTTCGGATCACTTCACCGGGCGTGACCGTTGGGCTGCCTTTCTTATTCAGGAAGGTATTCACACCAATCACGGGAAGTTCGCCGGTATGTTTGAGATGTTCGTAATGGAGGCTTTCCTCCTGGATCTTGTTGCGTTGGTACATGCGCTCCATGGCGCCGAGGACGCCACCCCTTTCCGTGAGGCGATGGAATTCCGTCATCACGGCTTCTTCTACCAGGTCCGTAAGTTCCTCGATGAGGAAGGATCCCTGGTTGGGGTTTTCATTTTTCGCCGTGCCTAGTTCCCTGTTAATGATAAGCTGGATAGCCATTGCCCGGCGGACACTTTCTTCCGTAGGTGTGGTGATGGCCTCGTCGTACGCGTTGGTATGCAGTGAATTGCAGTTATCATAAATCGCATACAGGGCCTGCAGCGTTGTACGGATATCGTTGAAATCAATCTCCTGTGCGTGCAGGCTGCGTCCGGATGTTTGTATATGGTATTTCAGCATCTGGCTGCGCTTGTTCGCCTTGTATTTGTATTTCATGGCCTTGGCCCAGATGCGACGGGCAACCCTTCCGATCACGCTGTATTCCGGATCCATGCCGTTGCTGAAGAAGAAGGACAGGTTGGGGGCGAAATCATCAATCTGCATGCCACGGCTGAGGTAGTACTCCACATAGGTAAATCCGTTGGCCAGGGTGAACGCCAGTTGGGAAATGGGATTGGCGCCGGCTTCCGCGATATGGTACCCGCTGATCGATACACTGTAAAAGTTACGGACCTGCTCGCGGATGAAATACGCCTGCACATCGCCCATCAGTTTCAGCGCGAATTCAGTGCTGAAAATACAGGTATTCTGGGCCTGGTCTTCCTTGAGGATATCAGCCTGCACGGTGCCGCGTACCTGTTGCAGGGTCTTCGCCCTGATCGAGGCATACACTTCGGCGTCGAGCACATCGCTGCCGCTGACGCCCAGCAGCCGAAGCCCCAACCCGTCGTTGCCTTCCGGAAGACCTCCGGGTGCCAATGGATTGTGGTACTGTGGCCTTTCTGCATTGCCATATAGCTGCCTGATCCTGGCTTCCACTTCCGGCCATTTGCCGTTTTCCTCAATCCACTTCTCACATTGCTGGTCTATGGCGGCATTCATGAAAAAGGCCAGGAGCATGGGTGCGGGACCATTGATGGTCATACTCACCGATGTCTTCGGATCACAGAGATCGAACCCACTGTAGAGTTTCTTGGCATCGTCCACGGTTGCCACACTGACGCCGCTGTTGCCCACCTTTCCGAAAATATCCGGGCGGACGGCAGGGTCTTCTCCATATAGTGTAACCGAATCAAATGCGGTGGACAACCGCTTGGCGGGTTGTCCAAATGAAACATAGTGAAAACGCCTGTTGGTTCTTTCCGGTCCGCCTTCGCCGGCAAACATCCGGGTAGGATCTTCTCCTTCGCGTTTCAACGGAAACACACCGCCCGTAAATGGGAAATGGCCTGGAACGTTCTCTTGTGCCTGCCAGCGTAGGATATCGCCCCAGTCGCGGTATCTCGGCAACACAACCTTGGGTATCCTTGTCCCGGAAAGGCTGGTGCTGAACATCGGCTGGCTGATTACTTTATCGCGCACCTTATATTCAAACGCATCTGCCTCATAGGCTTTCTTTTTCTCAGGCCAGTGACTGATGAGCTTCCGGCTCACCGGGGTGAGCCTTTCCGTGAGTTCATGTATTTCCTTTTCTATCGCGGAAAGCAAGGACGCATCCGCCTTGGAGCGGAGCGTCTCCAAGGCGCCCTGTAACTGGTAGAGCCGAGAAGCGTGTGCAGCCTGGTGTTCAACCAGCTGGTTATATTCCTGTATGTTTTCCGCGATCTCGCTCAGGTATCGGTTCCGGCCTGGTGGAATGATGAGGGTGCGTACCGTTCCTTTTTCCGGCATGCGCTCCCCAGGCTTCAGGCGGAAGGTTTCAGGCGAAACCTTAGACAGTTCCTGCATGAGCAGGCTGAACAGCGTGTTGGTGCCTGGATCGTTGAAATGCGAAGCCATCGTGCCAATCACGGGCAGGTCCTCGTCTTTTGCGGTCCAAAGCCCGTGGTTGCGTTTATATTGTTTGCGCACATCGCTCAGTGCGTCCAGAGCGCCGGCCTTGTCAAATTTGTTTATGGCGATGAGATTCGCGTAATCCAGCATGTTGATCTTTTCCAGTTGGGAAGGCGCCCCGTATTCGGGCGTCATCACATAGAGGCTGATATCACAGTGATCCAGGATACTGGCATCGCTCTGCCCCACGCCCGCAGACTCCAGGATAACCAGGTCATACCCGGCGTCCTGGCAAACGGCAATGGCCTCGTCCACATACGCGCTGAGCGCCTTGTCATTCTCCCGGGTTGCCAGGCTGCGCA
>JALOMP010000013.1 GCA_025455365.1 Chitinophagaceae bacterium
TTCTTCGACCAGGTGGAAGCCGCGGTAAAGATCGTTGGCGGCATGGACTATTCCTATGCACTGCGTGGCGATGGCCAGGTGGTAACAAGCCCGCTGCCGGCAACCCAGCAATCAAAAGCGCTGGATGCGGTGCTCGAATGCCTGAAGCCGGCGACGCTGAAAATCCCGCAGGCCCTGGCTGCCCGAATCCCGCCACGCCCGGCCGGGTATGATTTTACGCGGGAGCTCTTCCGCAAACGTACGGGCCTGGTATTCGATCCGCTAGCGGCTGCTGAAACCGCGGCTGATCTTCCCCTGTCCTTTCTCTTCCACCCGGAGCGAACCAGCCGCCTGGCTCAACAGGAAGCGGCAGGACTCTTTGGACTCACGGAAATGGTTGGGCGAATTATTGATGTTACCTGGAAGTCGCCGCGCATGGGCGGCACAGACGGGCTTATTCAGCAGCAGACGGAGCAACTGGTCCTGACCTACCTGATGGCAGGATCCATGGATGAACAGGCATCTTTCGCTGCGAGGTCCGTCCTGGTGCATCAACTGGGTTTATTGAAAACGTATATCACTGCCAAACAGAAAACAGCCGATCCCGCATCGGCCGGGAACCTGGCCCTGGCCCTGGAGCGCATGAAAGCCCCTGAGAAAGCCCGGCCTACACAGCATGCGCAGGCGCCGCCCGGTGCGCCCATCGGATGTGATTTTTAAGCGTTACTTTCATGGCCGGATGTAAACCGTAAGTTATCATGCGAAATCAAATTACCGCCGTCATTATTGCCCTGGGACTGGTAGCTACCGCGCTGATTGTTTCACAGGCATATAAATACAGGTTCCGGTCGGCCGAAGGTATCCATGTGGTTGGCCTGGCCGAAGTGGATTTCACCAGCGACCTGATTGTTTGGGAAGGCACTTTCCAGCGAAAATCCATAAACCTGCGCGATGCGTATGCGTCCCTGAAATCTGACGAAACCTCCATCCGCGATTACCTGAAACGCAAAGGCATCCCGGACAGCTCGGTGATCATCACGGCAGTGAACCTCCAGAAGGAATACGACCAGGTATATGATACCCGGGGAACCATGAGCCAGGTTTTTTCGGGTTACAAGCTTTCCCAAAGCGTGAAAATTGAATCGCAGGATATTCCGAGGATAGAGGCGCTTTCAAGGGAGGTCACGGAACTTATCGAAAAGGGCATTGAACTTAATTCTTCAGATCCGCTGTATTTCTACACGAAGCTGGCCTCCCTGAAAATGGACCTGCTTTCCAAAGCATCCACAGATGCAAAGCAGCGGGCGGAAACCATTGCCAAGAGCGTACAGGGAAGCCTCGGGAAGCTAAAGAAGGCGACCATGGGCGTTTTTCAGATTACCGGGAAAAACAGCGATGAGGATTATAGTTACGGAGGCTCCTTCAACACCAAGGATAAGTTCAAGACTGCCTCGATTACCATACGCATGGAATATGGGCTGAAGTGATGTCCACCCCCCATGTATGATTACCTCACCGTAATGTATTGGACCGCGGTTCCCGCACGGCCTTCCGTGTCCATGCCCTGGATGACAATGGCATACCTGCCCGGAAGATCAGAACTGAAAAATCGCATATCCGTGGTTTTGCCGGCATCGGTTTTTCCATCCGGCAGCCAGTGCAGGAGGCGACGAAGATCCGGGTAACGATTGTCCTGGGTGGCAGGGTAGGAGGGCGATGTAAACTCACGCCATACCTGCAGTCCTTCGTAGTCTGTAACCAGCAGGCCGGGAGGCAGTTCGAAGCCATCCAGGTTGCCGGCGTATGTCTGCAGACTGATGATGCCGGGAAAACTGAGCCCACCCAATTGGTATCGTCTTGCAACAATGGCGATGCTTTTAATCCGTAAAGGATCGTATTGCATCACTCGGTTGACATCCCTTTGTGGAATACCATCCAGCAGGATCAGCGGGTCTTCCTGGAACAGGGCTCTCATGGGCAGGTTCGTAACCAGCAACCGGTATTGATTCCGGTTCTTTCGCACATCCACTTCGCGAACGTATTCACGGAATATTTCCTCCATGGTGGTAAAGCGGACATAATCATCCAGTTGGTACAAGCCTTCCGGGGTCCCAAAAAAGGGCGTTGTGTCTGCCTGCGGATATGCCCGGATATTGCCCGGTTGCAAGCGTCCAAAAGCCTGCGACAACTGAATGTCCACCATGTCCCGGGACATCTGTTTCAGGGCTGTTTCGTCCATACCCTGTAGCGGCGGTACGGATGTTTCAAAGGCACTGTCAAAAGCAGGCAGCGGTACTACCTGTGTGGTGTCACTTCCGGCGCCGAAGACCTGGAATGCGAGTTCACCGCTCCCTTCCCTTTGTGCCAGGGGGAAAGCCAGCCTTCCATTGCTCCCGCTGATTCCCATTCCGAGGTGGAAGCGTGTACCCGGTATCGTAACGGCCACGGCTCTGCCCGGCAGCGGCTCACGGCCAGATTTGCCCGAAACAAGGATATCGGCCAGTGGCCCACTGTATTCCGGTAAGTGATTGATTTTTCGGGGATTATTTTCCAGAATGTCTTCCCACCGAAAACGCCTCCATCCATGCGTTCGCATCAGCAGGTCTGCCTGGATGGCTGTTGAATTAGGGTCATTTGAAAAATAAAAACCGGGATTTTCGATCCGGCCTTTCAGGTCTGACTCAAGGTACAGGTAGCTCAGGATGTCAGACGCATCGGTTAAAACGGAATCCGGCATACGCAAGACGGCCGCTGAAAACGATGCTGCAGCGGGTTTACCCGTTTCCGTAGCTGATTGTACAGATACATGCAGGGGCGACCGTATCGGGTATTCGTCACTGTCAGTATCCACCCGGAAAAGCAGTTTCTTCAGGGGTTTGACGAACCAGAGCCTTTCGGCAACGGGCGTTTTCCTTTCATTGAAAACGGTTAGCTGGTTTATTCCGTCTCCCATTTCGGCCAGGGGTAGCCGAAAGACGGCAACGCCGTTCCGGAAAGGTTCATAAAACGCCCTGGCACTTGTATTTCGGCAATGGACAAAGAGGTAGCATCCCCTGTCTTGCATGCCTTGAGGGACCTGGACCTTTATTTCCAGCAAACGTTCTGCCGTAGTATCTGCGCGGATGGCATAACCGGCCGCTTGTACTTCCGGCAGGCTGGCTTCCGTTCTGACAGCACTGGATCTGGCGACGCAAAGCGTATACCTGCGGCCTTGTTCCGGCACCATTAAGAAATCGCCCATGCCGAAGCGCACCGGCTTTGAACGCTGTAAGGTATCCTTGCCATCTCGAACGAGAAAAACTTCCTGCGAAATCCCTTTTCCCGAAATGTCCTGGACCAGATAAGTAATGCGGTTCTCCAGGCCCGCTACCAGTTGACCGCCCTCAGCGAAAGCGGAAATTGCGATGGAGTCTTGACTAACGAGTGGCGCCATGGGTTTCCTGGACGGATTCAGGATCAGGATATCCTTCCGAAAGAAAAAATCACGGTCCTGGTTTCTCATCCACCGGGTATAGGCGCGCAACAGGTATTGCCCGGTAGGAAGCGCCTGTGGTATCTGCCAGGATGCCGTACCCATGCCAGAATCGATTCTGACGGTTGCCTGCCAGACAGGTTTGCCCCGGCCGTCCATCAATTCTAGGTAGGCAACCTTGCTAAGCGTTGACGGACGGTGTGTATGCGCTTCAACCAGGTAAGCCCTGCACCATAGCATTTCGCCTGCCAGGAAACTGGATTGGGCGGTATGCAGGTAGATCTTCTCTTCATATTGCGTGGAACGGTAGGCCTCGAATAGCGGATGAATGAAATCCTGGGCTGGCTGGCCAAAAATGCGTCCACCGCCGGTAAGGACCAGCAGGCAGGTCATTAACAACATTTTATGGATGCCTCTGCTCATGGCCAATAGCCCGGTTTGCGGTTAGTGCCACCCTGCAGCCGGCAATCCACACAGAAAGCATCCGCAATCGCCAGTCCACCCCCCGTAATATAATAGGCAGGCAATAATTTGGGTGTATAGAGATAATAAATCGCACTGTCCGCCGTCGTAATAATCGGTGTGCAAAGTATGTCAAGGTTCTTGGGTGGCCAGTTGATCACCTGGTTATTGTCAATAAAAAGCCTTTTTCTCTCACGGCTCGCGACACTGAAATATCCAATCACCGGTTCGCCAGGGTTACTTGCATTTTGCAGGTTACCGAGCAGTTGGGAAGGCAGCGGGTCAAACAGACCGCCCACCTCGCTGCCGTTTTTGCGTATTTCATCCCAGAAGGTAAACGCATCGCGTGTCAGCCCGTATTGAAATACTTCGATGGAATATTTGGCGCTGATTTTTTGCGAAGCCTGCGGTACCGTTGCAATAAGCTGGTTGAGGATAACATCATCCCCCAGGTTTTCAGTTGTCCCCAGGATTACCCGGGTGGAGACGGCGGAATCCCAGCAGCGATATATTTTCTGGGTTGAATCCAGGTAAAATAGAATACCGTTTTCAAAGCCAATATAGCTATCGTAATAACTTCGGTACTCCCAGGTTTCCCTGTATTCCCAGCGGTAATAGCGGGTATTGTTATTAGGGTCACGGGAGTCTGCGAATATTTGCACATCACCATCCTGGCGCCAGTGGAGGCTGTCAATGGGTGGCGTTTCAATCACCGGTTCATAATCGGACAGAATCTCATGGCCCAGCCTGGTGACGATGCGTAGCCGGTAGGTGAGCGTTGGGGTGAGCGACAGCAGGGCTTTATACTGGCCGGGACTGGTTTCCGTAAACTGGAATCCCTGCCCGTTGGTTGCTTCCACGAATACCCGGGCATTGGTTTCCGGAAGGAAACTGGTGGTGTCTGACAGGTCCCGGCTACGCGTGAGCGTGATGACCGTGGTATCTCCCGAGGGTATGGCCACACCTTCTACAACCAGGTAGTTCCGGGCAACCTGGAGTGCCGGGGGATTGTATGGTTTGACGCAGGATACCCATCCCCCAAAGAGTATGACGAAGAACAGGTATGTCCGAATCACATGGTACCTCATCAAAATTTCATGTTTAAGGTTACATAAGGGATAATGGCTCCGATGACAGACAACTGGTAACCTTTAACCGTGCCGTTCTCTTCGGTGAAATAGATTGAATATGGATTATCCCTTCCCGTGAGGTTATAAGCCCCGATGGTCCAGAAAAAGTGCACTTTCTGTTTTACTTTATGATTGCCGTCCAGGTTGAATGCAAGGTCGATCCTGAAATAGTCGGGTATCCTGAACTGGTTTCGTTGTGAATAATAGATGCGTTGTGAACCGGCATAATTGAAGATGGCTACGGGAAGGGTGATCGGCCTTCCGGTGCTGTAGTTTACGTTCAGGGAAACACCATACCGGTGACTGAATTTGTAATTTGTAACGAGGTTAGCCATATGGGGCTTGTCGTAGTTGGCAGGGTAGGCGTTCCCCTGGTTGATCAGCTGGCCTGCCAGGGTATCGTCCATCTGCAGGAAGGACCTTGAATAAGTATAGCTCAGCCAACCTGTAAGCCTGCCCGTGTTTTTGCGGACCATGAATTCTATGCCCCATGCCTCTCCCCTGGTATTGACTACTTCGGTTTCCGGGTGTTCATTCATCAGGATGCTGGCGCCGCTTTTGAAATCGAGCACATGATTCATCCGCTTGTAATACAGTTCCACGGAAGATTCGTAGGTTCCTTTGGCAAAATCATGGTAGTAGCCAGCTGAAGCCTGGTAGCCGGTCTGTGGGCGGATATATGGATCGCTGAGCTTCCAGATATCTGTTGGGGAAATGGCGGCCGTATTGGTAAGCAGGTGAAGGTACTGGCGAAGAGTGTTGAAGCCTGCTTTAACGGAAGAATGATCTGTGAGGCTATATCGGGCCGCGATTCTCCATTCCGGTCCGTGATATGTTTTGATGTTTTCGCCCTTTCCAAAATTGACGGTATCCGTGATCGTTGCTTCCGTGCGCGGCAGTCCCGGTACATATTGAAACACATCCCTGGGGCCTTTCATCTGGTATAGGGAATACCGCAGGCCTGCTTCAATGGAAAAGTCTGGATTGATCGTGAACTTGTCGCCAATATACAAAGCGCTTTCCATGGCCTGCTCCTGTGGAACCGTTTCCGGAACCACATCTGACGCTGCCCCAAGAGGAGCCAGGTTGCCTGGATCAATGGCATAACGGATGCCCTGGGCGCCAAATTCAAGGGAATGTCTTTTAGTAAGGGCATGGGTGAAGTCAGCGCGACCATGCAACTGCTGAACTCCGAAGTCTAGCCTGAAGCCGCGATTGGTTCCTTCATCGCCCTCAATATTGTATTGGTACTGGTCTATGCCGCCGGTAAGCAGCATGGAAAAGCGGTTGTTGAAAATATGTTTCCACCGGGCAACGGCATTTCGGTTACCATAACCGAAACTGCTGTCGGCCCCGATCCGGAAGCCATCCTGGCTGCCATATACCGTGAGGGACAGTTTGTCCTTGTCGCTGAACCGGTGGTTCAGGTGGATATCCGCATCATAAAATGCGGCCGTACTGTTGTTATATTCAGGGTTGTCGATCTGCCGGATCAGCCAGTCTGAGTAGGTTACCCGCCCGCCAAGCAACAGGGTGGTCTTGTCTTTTACCAACGGTCCTTCGAGACTAAGTTTGGCGGTCAGAAAATTAATGCCTGCAGTCCCCTGCCATTTTTTTGCATTGCCCTCCCTGCTTTCAATATCCAATACGCTGGATAGCCTGCCCCCGTATTTTGCCGGGATGGAACTTTTATAGAGGTCTACATTCCTGACCGACTCCGTATTGAACGCGGTAAAAAATCCAAACAGGTGGGAGGGATTGAAAACGGTGGCGCCGTTGAAGAGTACGAGGTTTTGGTCGGCTGCACCGCCACGCACATTGAACCCGGTACTGGCTTCCCCCACGGACGTCACGCCGGGAAGGGACATCACTACCCGCAGTATATCCGGTTCGCCCAGCAGCACCGGTACCTGCTTGATGGTGCGGACATTGACCTGCTCCACGCCCATCAGCAGTCGCCTGGTATTTGAATTCTTCTCGGCCACCACAACCACCGCATTCAGTGTGGGTATATTCTCCTTCAGATCCACATCCAATTTCCCATTGTCATGCACCAGGACCTGTCGCCTCGTGGTTTTCATGCCGCTGTGGCTGATGACCAGGGTATGCCTTCCGGGCGACAACTGCATCGTATAGTATCCGTCTGCATCGGTTGTTAGGCTCATGTTGCCTGTTTCATCCAGGATCACCGCTCCCGCAAGGGATTCACCGCTCCGGGCGTCGCGGACATGCCCCGTGATGCGTGGACGTGCATTGCCCGATCCCGCTGAGCCAATTTCAATCAGCCTGTTTTCTATAACGGCGTCGGCTAAGCGAACATCAGTTTCACCGGTAGCTGGTTTTGTTCCCGGTAAGACTGCACCGGAACCACCAGGGGCGAAGAAGTCTGGCGGGAGGCTGGTATGAACGGTGAATTTACGGTCGTACAGGTAGACCTTGCCGGACCGCACCAGAAAGGTCAGGGGCGTGTTCTGCAGCGTTTTTTCGAGCCAGGCTTCCAGGGAACCGGAAGACTGCATCCGGGCAACCATCAGGCTGTCCGCCAGCCGGGCATCAAAGAAGAACCGGTATCGGCCTTCCCGTTCAACGGAGTCAATGAGTTTGGAAAGGGGCTGAAGGGGTGGTATGTCCTGCGCAAACAGGCATCTTGTTCCGGTCATCAGGATTACGCAAAGGATCAGCCTGTGTATGTATCCCATCATGGTATCCTGTCGTAAAATTCGCCTGCTGCGATCAGGGCCTGCTCTGGCATTTTCCTGAACCTTAACTTTTTCTCAGCCAGAAGTTTTTTCAATTCCCTGTTCTTTTTTCCTTTCAGCGAAAGTAGTCCCTGTTCACCTGTGATGATGCGGAACATCCTGCCGTCCATCATATAGTATGCCCTGTGTTCCGTATATGCATCGTGGATCTCTTCGCTCGGCTGGTACCTGATCTCCTTCCATCGCCTTTCCAGAACCATGCTTGCGCCGGAATAGAGCTGACGGTAATACCCGGTATCGGTCAGTCCATAGTCCGCCTGTTCAGGGTCGGGCCTGATAAAGTGATCCTGGCCCAGCGTGAAAGCAGACACTTTCTGTTTCGGGATTACCAGCCGAAGACCATCGCCCTGGGGTAATACAAGCAATTCATCCGCGGAGACATCGTATTGCAGGGAGAGGGCGCTGTATTCAATTCCATTATACCTGACGGAGCCTGTAACGGGTTCCGGCGATCCGAAAAAAGGATGGCCCCTGATCTTCTGTGTGTTCGATACCCACTCCCGTCCCTGCAGGACTGGAAGCGACTGGCCCAGGCCGTTTTGAAATGCCTGGATTGCATGGGCGCGTGCCATCCTGGTAAAGCTTGTGTCCGGTGCGTAGGTTTGGGCGATCGTATTTGAACATGCAACCAGCGCGATCCACAGTAAATATCCTGACACCCTGATCACATGCCGGCCATCCACCGGCACTGTAGAAACTTTCTTTAAGGGCATGGGTAGCCTTATATCTGTGAAGGACGGCATATCTTCCGTTGACAAGTCCCATGCGGTAAACGTTGCTTCCATTACCAGGCGATACCGTAATCCTCGCCATGGTTGCTCGAACCACCCCAGAAACCACCGTGTTTCCAGTCGAAGTAGATGGCGTTGATGGGGCCTGAGGTGCGTTCTTCGAAGCTCAGGGTATACCCCATCTTCCGGAGTTCTTTCCGGATCCAGTCGGGCGTCTCGCTTTGCAGGATGATGGATCCGGGTTTGGCTTTTCGGTCATCCCCGCCCAGGGAAAGGCGAAGCTGGTTGGTATTGATATTGGGGGCTTCCGTGGCTTCCTGTACGTTCATGTCAAATTCCACCACGTTCAGGAAGAACTGGAGCAGGTTCTGGTCCTGCGTATCGCCTCCCTGCACCGCGAAGGAGAGGAATGGTTTGCCGTCTTTAAGTGCGAGGGTAGGCGTGAGCGTGACCCTGGGTTGCTTGCCCGGTGCCACCACGTTGAATGGATTTTCTGTTTCATCCACCACGAAGCTCTGCATCCGCTGGCTCATGCCAACGCCTGTTTTTCCGGCGATGCAGGCGGGGATCCATCCACCGCTGGGGGTAATGGACACCACCCATCCTTCCTTGTCCGCGGCTTCCACGCTGGTAGTACCCAGGCGAAGCTGTGACAGCCATTCTTCACTGGGAGGCATAGCCGAAGCAGTGCCCCATTTTTCCAGGAAGGCTTTATAGGGGTTTGTTTGTCCCTGGAAGGGATAGGGGTCGCCCGGGCCAGCTTTGGCATCGTTTTTATCCGGGTTGATCTGTTTTGCGCGCTGTTTGGCGTATTCCTTGGATAATAGACCCTGCATGGGCTCCTGTGGGGGGAAGGCGGGGTCTCCATAATAGAAGTCGCGGTCTGCAAAGGAAAGGTTCATGGCCTGGTACACGGTATGGATATAGCGGGCAGAATTGAAACCCATGGATTTGAGGTCGAAATTCTCCAGGATATTCAACGCCTGCAACATGACCGGGCCCTGTGTCCACTGGCTCAGTTTGTATACATCGATCCCTTTGTAGTTAATGTGCAGGGGCTCTTCCGTTTTCACTTTCCAGTTGGCAAGGTCTGCTTCGGTGATGAGACCGCCCTGCTCGCGGGCGCCACGCACGAATTCTTTGGCGATATCACCCTTGTAGAAACGGTCCTGTGCGGCGTAGATGGCTTCCTTGCGGGTCTTCCCTTTTTTCAGCGCCTGCTGTTCCGCATCCACCATTTTCGCGAGGGTTTCATACAGGTCTTTCTGGCGGAAAATCTCCCCGGCTTCCGGCGCTTCCCTCTCCTTGCCTTCATGGGGCAGAAAAACGGCTTTGGAATAGGGCCACTCTTTGATCTGTTTTTTCATCCGTTCCATGCTGTTGGCTGTCTGCGCTTCGATCGGGTATCCGTCGGCGAGTTGCATGGCCGGTGCCAGAACATCTTTCAGGCTCATGGTGCCATATTCAGCCAGCATCATGCAGAGTCCTCCGGGCGTTCCGGGGGTGACAGCGGACAATGGACCGTACTGCGGCGGATAATTCATCCCCTTGCCTTTAAAAAATTCAGGCGTTGCGCCGGTAGGCGCCACACCCAGGGCGTTGATGCCGATGATTTTCCCGGTTTTGGGATTATAGATCAGCGCCTGGGTTTCGCCACCCCAGCTGAGCACATCCCACATGGTGCAGGTGGCAGCCAGCATGGCGCAGGCGGCATCCACTGCGTTACCCCCTTTGTTGAAAATGGTGGCTCCGGCGCTTGCGGCCAGGGGCTTACCCGTAATGGCCATCCAGTGACGACCATGCAATACGGGCTTTTGTGTCTGCTGTGCAAAAAGTGTAGCCGTAAGCGATAGTAAGGCGAGCAGGGAAGAAATTTTTCTCATATCGTTGTATTTGGAACAAAGAGGTTATTTTTTGTAAATCTTTCCTTTTTTCATCACGAGGTCAACGCGCTGGAGCAGGTTGATATACTTTAGTACATCGCCCTTTACGGCAATGATATCCGCCTGTTTACCGGCGCTGACAGTACCTACTTTCCTGTCCACGCCCATGAAGACGGAAGGCCAGTAAGTGGCCGACTTGATCGCCTGCAACGGATCGACCCCAAACACCCGTACCCAGATATCCAGTTCGTTCCAGGTACTCTGTGAATGAAATTTCATGGGGATGCCGCTGTCTGTTCCGATCAACAGCACAACCCCTGCTTTCTGCAACTGTTTGAACTTGGTTTCCAGGGTAGGTTTTCGGATGGGTGTGAGCTGGAAATAAGAAATTTCACCCGGCCTGGAAATGGATTGCCGGATGTCCCTGATGACGGAATCCGGTAAGCCCCGGTGCCATGAATCATCATCGAGTTTTTCGGGATTGTCCCGTACATCCTCGTAGTTGTACAGGCCTTCCACGGTTGGAGTCCAGTAGAGTGGTCCCATGCTCATTTTTGCCGTGCGTTCAGCAATCGCCCGGGTGATATCCTCCGGGTAGGAGGGGGAAGATGAAAGACCCGTATGTTCGAAATTATCCACGCCCGCCTCCAGGCCGATGCGGATCTCATTGGGGCGATGACTGTGCCCCACCACTTTCAACTTGTTCCGGTGCGCTTCATCCACGATGGCAAATACTTCCTCCTTTGTCATCTCATCCTGGTCGATCAACTTGATACAATCAACCCCTGCTTTTGCCAGTTGCTGTACTTTTTCCCTGGCGTCTTTCTCGCCGTAGATTCCCCAGCGAAACTGTTCCGTACCCGGATAAGGGCGGTGCTGGAGGAAGGGTCCGCTGACATACATCGTGGCACCGGGTATTTTCCCCTGGTTGATGGCGTCCCTTACGGCTATGCTTTCCTGTAAGGGTCCACCCAGGTCCCGCGCGCTGGTGACACCGGCCATCAGCAATTGATAGGCCGATGCCGGCATAATGACTTTTTCAAACAGCGGTGGATATTTTTTGTCCCAGTACGCGTAATCGGAATGCCCGTTAATCATCATGTGCACATGCATATCCCAGAGCCCGGGCAATACGGACATGCCTTCCGTAGAAATGATTTCCGCACCCTTTGGAACCTGGACCTCGCCCATGCGGCCCACCTGTTTGATGGTTTCACCTTCAATGATGATGACACTGTTGTGTATGGGCTTGCCTCCATAACCGTCTATTAATGTTCCTCCAACGAGGGCCTTCGTCTGGGCGAATACCTGTCCCACGGAAAGGACGCAAAGCAGGAGAAAAAGCTGATTTTTTTTCATATGCTTAAAGATAAAGGATGGTGGTCATAATTGATTTTTTCCTTCCGGTTTTACGGAGACCCTCATTCGCCTTACCTTCGCGTCAAAGCAACGATCATGGCTGAAGTGGTTCTTGAATTAAAAAATGCCAACATATATCAGGGCAAATCGCAGGTCCTGGAAAATGTGAATATCCGCGTGGAGAAAGGGGAATTTGTTTACCTGGTAGGAAAAACCGGTACCGGCAAGTCCAGCTTGCTGAAAACGCTGTATGGGGAATTGCCACTGACCGAAGGAGAAGGGACAGTGGCGGGGCACGACCTTAAGAACCTTACCTGGAAAACCGTTCCTTTTCTTCGGCGCACCATCGGGATCGTCTTCCAGGATTTCCAGTTGCTGACAGACCGGAATATCCAGGAAAACCTTCGTTTCGTTTTGCAGGCTACAGGCTGGAAGGACCAGCGGTTGATGGATGAGAAAATCAATGACGTGCTGGACAAAGTGGGTTTAAAAACCAAGGGATTTAAATACCCATTTGAACTTTCGGGAGGGGAACAACAGCGGGTGGACATTGCCAGGGCACTCCTCAATTCGCCCAAACTGATACTGGCCGATGAACCGACCGGTAATCTCGATCCGGAAACGACCGATGAAATCATGCATCTCCTCTTCCAGATATCCAAGGATTACGGTACATCGGTGGTGATGGCCACGCACGACTATATCGTGATCAATAAATTCCCCGCCCGCATGATCAGGACCGAGCGCGGCAAAGTAATCGACAACGCTACGATATCCATGTGATCAGTTGCCGGGCGTTCTCCTGGTTGTTGTAATGGTGATGGAGCAGGTTTTCGCGCAGCCGGATTTCGTCTTCATCAAATGGCTTCCTGTACAACTGTAGAAGGATGGATTTAAACGCATCTGCGTTGCCTGCAATGTGACAGGCTGGCTCCAGGTGGGTTCCCCCGGCCATGGAATCGTTCACAAGGGCATGCCTTCCGCAGAATACCGAATTCAGCAGCTTAAATTTAATGCCGCTTTCCGAAAAGGAGGGCAGGATGTTGATTTGGGCTTTCTGGATTAAATCCTGCATTTCTTTTTCGGATGGATTCGACACGAGGCAGGTATGCTGCTGGCTATGGGCAAGTTTCTCCAGTTTTGCGGATGGGTTCTTTCCGGCGATCACCAGTGGCAGGGTTACATCATTGAAGACTTTCTCCAGCAGCCAGGTTGCGGCTTTTTCATTTTCAGCAACTGACAGGTTGCCGTGGTAAAGACAAAAACTACCGATGCCTTCCTTGCAAATGGGAAAATCCCAGCCGATAAAGGAAGGCAGGAAACGGACATCTTTTGCCCTGAATTCCTGCTGGTATTGTTTCACCTCTTTTTCTGAAAGGGCAAGGATGGCGGCCTTGTTTGCGATGCCCTTTTCATATCGGCGCAACAGTCGGCTTTCATTGAGGTAGTAGATTTTTTTCCAGATGCTCCGGGTATTTTTTGCCAGTTGGGCATAATAATGATGTTCCACATTGTGTAGCCTGACAAACATGGTACGATGTGCCAGTTCGCCCGTATGCAGGTAGAACGTAGTATGGATTCCTTCGAACAGGATCGGGTAATTGTCTTTCCGCAGGTTCGCCAATAGTTGTGGATTGGCACGCGACGAAACGATATACGGGAGTTGCATGGACAACCCCTTATGCCCCTTCATCCGGTCATAATACAGCACTTCTTCGCAAAACCGGTTTAAGGCCTCCTGTTTACCCCGCCCGTACTCAAAACAGTGCAGGTGAATCCGCACACCCTCCGCGTGCAGGGCCTTGATCTTATATAGCATTTCAAAAGCACCTCCATAATCAGCCGGGTATGGCACGTCCAGACAAATAATGTGAAGATGCTTTTCCAAGTTTAATTGAACAGATTTTGGTAAAACCGGATCAACCGGATGGATTCTTTCTCCCAGGTATACTGGCGGGCTGCCGTCATGCAATTAGACCTTAGCATGGAATACAAAACCTCGTTATCCAGCAAATTGTTCAGTGCATGGGCGATCGTATCCCCGGTTTGGTCGGAAAGCAGGACCGCCACCTCATGCTCCTGGTTGATTTCCCGGTAGCAGGGGAGGTCGCTGCAAACCTGCGGGACCCCCGCCTGTATATAGTCGAAAAACCGGTTGGCCAGCGAATACTGGTTGCTTTTCCCCGTTTTTTCAAAAAGGGTGATGCCTACGCGCGCGGTGGGCGTAATGCCGGCAAGCAAGGTTGGGACGATTTTGCCCATGAAGGATACTTTTTCCTCCAGGTTCAATGTTTGTGTCAGCTGCCGGGCCTGGCGAAGGAAATTGCCGTCTCCGAAGACCTGCAATTTCCCTTTTACGGTGGTCATGGCGGGGATCAATTCCTCGAAACAGCGACCTTCATTCACGGCGCCCTGGTATATAATGATGCGGTGGTTTTCCGGCACCGGCGGCCAGGGCTTGGCCTTTGGCAGGTTCCGGATAACCGGGTATTCCACGTGATAGGTCAATCGAAAGTAATCGGCGATGGGCTGGCTGACGGTATAGCCTTGCGGAAACCGGGGCACCAACCATCGCTCCAGGGAGCGCCAGGCTTTGTGTACCCATGGCCGGCTGACTACCTCCTTCATTTCGGGAAACCATTCATGGGCATCATACACCCGCGGTATTTTTTTAAAGATGGACACGATATATACAGGCAGGATGGTGTCCAGGTCCACCGCGCATACAGCGTCCATGCGGCGAAAAAGCAGGAAAAAAAGCAACCGTAGGTTGTATTCCATGTAAAATGCCTTTCCCCGGCTAAAATAGCAATGCAACCGATGGTGCAGGAAGGAGTGGCCGGACATAGGTTCTGACCCCGGCATGACACGGCCAATGAGCCAGATGGTATGACCCTCCTGAACCAGCGTCGTGCATATCCGATGCATGCGCTGGTCATAGCTGAGATCATTGGTAACCGTGAAATAAATGGTTTTCATCAACAGGTTGGGGGGTGAAGATAGCGGTTAGACCGGGATTTCCTGCGAGACAGCCAGCGGGAATAAGTATTTTTCCAGTTTCACGAAAAAGTTTATATGTTGATCCCTTAAATAAAGAACCGAACACATGGAACCATCACAAAACACCCCCGGAATACCCGCTGGCCCCGCAAGGCCAACCCTGCTCACCGTGCTCTGTATCCTATCCTTCATCGGCGGTGTGTACGGGATCATAAACGGGTTGACAACCTACCGGCATGCGGAAACCAGTTCTGCCATTGTCAGCTCCGCCCTGGATTCCGCGCAGGTGGAAATCAAAAAAGAGGCAGCTGATAATAAGAAAGCATCCCAGATAGCGGATAGTGTTATATCGGGGGTTTCCGACATCCTGGATCCGGCCAAGATGAAGAAAAACGCCTTATACACTATCCTCGCCAATATTCTCACCCTGGGTGGGGCATACCTGATGTTCCAACTCAAAAAGCCCGGTTTCTGGCTTTACCTGGCAGGCACGGCAGTGGCAGTACTGGCACCGATCATGGTTTATGGGGCCACTAATATCATGAGTATCGGGATGTCGGCCGTCATTGGCTTTTTCGGTATCCTCTTCGCCGTACTCTATTCCCTGAACCTGAAATACATGAAATAGCAGCCAGAAAGACCTTTAGGCGCCCGGAATTTCTTTTCCCGGGCCCTTTTTTTTGTGCATAAATACCTACCTTTGCCCCCATTTATTGAGATGCCATTGGATGCATAAAAAAAACTGAGATGTCAACTATTACAACAGAAAAGAAATCAAGGATTTTCGCTGAGTTTGGCGGAAATGCCAAAAACACGGGTTCCATTGAGGGCCAGATCGCCCTCCTGACGGAGCGGATTAACCACATTTCGCAGCACCTGCAGCAGAACAAAAAGGACTTTTCCACCCACCGCGGGCTGATGAAAATGGTGGGCCAGCGTAAACGCCTGCTCAACTACCTCAGCAAGCATAATCTCACAAGCTACCGTGGACTGATCGAGAAACTCGGTCTCCGGAAATAACCCATTTACCAGAATGACTATTCCCAACTAACAGGTTGGGAATTAGTTTTTTATGGTCTACCGCTAAATTACCTACGCATGCTTCAGCAACCTATTCAGAGTACGATCGACCTGGGCAATGGCCGGGTCATCACCATAGAAACCGGGCGCCTTGCCCGCCAGGCAGATGGTTCCGTTACTGTTCGCCAGGGCAACTGTATCATCCTGGCTACCGTTTGTGCCAACAAGGAACCCCGTGAAGGCCAGGATTTCTTCCCGCTTTCCGTCGATTACCAGGAGAAATTTGCTTCTGCCGGTCGCATTCCGGGCTCATTCTTCAAAAGGGAAGCCCGTTTGAACGATTACGAAATCCTGACCTCGCGCCTGGTGGACCGTGCCCTTCGCCCCCTTTTCCCGGAAGATTATTTCTGCGATGTGCAGGTGATCATCACCCTTGTTTCTTCTGATCCGGAAGTCATGCCCGATGCACTGGCCTGCCTGGCTGCATCGGCTGCCCTGGCAGTGTCTGATATTCCCATCAAGGAAATCATCTCTGAAGTACGCATCGGAAGGGTACAGGGTGAATTCGTGGTCAACCCCACGAGGACCCAGCTGGCTGAAGCCGATATGGATTTCATGATCGCCGCTACAGAAAAGAACCTGATGATGGTGGAAGGGGAATCCAAACAGTGCGCTGAAAGTGATTTTATCAAAGCGCTGGAATTGGGCCACGAAGCCATCCGCGTGCAGATCAAAGCCCAGGAAGAACTTCGTGCGAAAGCCGGTGTAACGGGCAAACGCGATTATACCAAGCCGGTCGTAAACGAGGTACTGCTCTCCGGGGTCAAAGCATTTGCCGGTGACCGGATCAAATCAATCTCCCGTTCCGCCAGCAGCAAGAACGAAAGAAGCGCCGCCTTTGATACCCTGAAACAGGAATTGGTTGCCCACCTCGGCGAAGATGTGTCCGATGACGATAAGAAGCTCGCCAAGAAGTATTTCGAGGACCTGAAATGGGAACTGGTGCGAGACATGATTATCGACGATAGGATCCGCCTGGATGGCAGGCAACTGGACGAAGTTCGTCCATTGAATATGGAGATCGACGTGCTGCCTACGCCGCACGGTTCTGCTTTGTTCACACGCGGTGAAACACAGTCACTTACCACCATTACTTTAGGAACTCCTTTAGATGAACTACTGGTGGAAAGTGCGGCGAAATCTGAGTATAGCAAGTTTATCCTGCATTATAATTTTCCGCCTTTTTCAACCGGTGAGGTGAAAATGCTTCGTGGCCAAAGTCGCCGGGAAGTGGGGCATGGCAACCTGGCCCAGCGATCGCTTCGCCAGATGATGCCGGGAAACGACTATCCGTATACCGTTAGGGTGGTGAGTGATATCCTGGAATCAAACGGGTCTTCTTCGATGGCCACGGTTTGTGCCGGCTCGCTGGCGCTGATGGATGCCGGTGTACCCCTTGGCAAGCACGTGGGCGGTGTGGCGATGGGCCTGATAACCCGGGCCGATGGTAAATACGCGATCCTGACGGATATCCTGGGTGATGAGGACCACCTGGGTGATATGGACTTTAAGGTAACCGGTACCAGGGACGGCATCTGCGGTATCCAGATGGATATCAAGATCGACGGACTGAGCATGGAGACCATGCGCGAAGCACTGGAACAGGCCCGCAAAGGTAGATTGCATATCCTCGACGCCATGTATGAGTGCACACCGGCTGCCAGGGAAGAAGTGAAACCACACGCCCCGCGGATGGTGAAGCTGTTTATCGACAAAGAATTCATTGGCGCTGTGATCGGGCCGCAAGGCAAGATCATCCAGGAAATCCAGCGCGAGACTGGTACTACGATCAATATTGAAGAAGTAGGCAACCAGGGCGAAGTGAGTGTATTCAGCCCGGCTAAAGAAGGACTTGAGAAAGCTGTAGCCTGGATCAAGGGTATTGTATCGGTTCCGGAAGAAGGTGAAGTATATGATGCGAAAGTAAAGAGCATCATGCCCTATGGCGCATTCGTGGAATTCCTTCCAGGTAAACAGGGACTGCTGCACATCAGTGAAGTCAGCTGGAAACGCCTCGAATCGCTCGAAGGTGTGATGAAGGAGGGTGATGCCGTGAAAGTAAAATTGATTGGAGTGGACCATAAAACCGGCAAGTTCAAACTCAGCCGCAAAGCCCTTATCCCCAAGCCTGATTTTGGAAGTAAGGATGGCGGCGGGGGAAGTGCTCGTCCACGCGAAGTGCCCGGAGATAACAATTAATCACTACATTAAAGCCATCCACAAAACGGATGGCTTTTTTACTATGGCAAATCAATACATCGTCATCACCTTCAAGGGACTGGATGAAGCCGGCACAGACCTGGCTATTGGGCTGCTTTCTGAAATAGGGTATTATGGTTTTGAAGAAAGCAGTGCAGGCCTCAGCGCCTTCATTAAACAGGATGATTTTGATGAAGAGCGTTTGACAGACATCACCCGAAGCATGGATATCGCCTGGGAAAAAAAGCTGATCGAAGAGGAAAACTGGAATGCCATCTGGGAACGATCGTTTGAGCCGGTGGTCATCCCGGGAAAAGTCACCGTCCGGGCCACATTCCATGCGGCTGCCGAAGGGGAGGGGATCGAGATCATCATTACCCCAAAGATGAGTTTTGGCACCGGTCACCATGCCACTACCTGGATGATGATGGATATGATGTTCGGATTGGACATGAAGGGCAAAGAAGTACTCGATTTCGGAACCGGAACCGGCATCCTGGCAATCCTGGCAGAAAAACTCGGGGCAAGCCGGGTGGATGCGATCGATTTTGATCCCTGGTGCATCGAAAATGCCCGGGAGAACCTATCCCTGAATCATTGCGACAGGGTTGTCATTAGCCAGGCCGAGGTATTGCCGGTGGACAGGACATATGATGTTGTCCTGGCCAATATCAACAGGAATTTTTTGCTGGAAAACCGGGAAGGCCTGGTGAAACTGGTACGGAAAGGGGGACGGCTACTGCTGAGCGGATTTCTTGCAGAAGACAGAACGGATGTGGAAAATGCCTATCTTCCCCTTGCAGGTCAACCCCTTATGTTTCAGGAAAGTAATAATTGGATCGGTTTGACGTTTAGCTTTTGAGGGGAGGGTTTAACGACCTGTATATGACGCCGTTGGGTATTTTTCGTTATCTTTGAAGCGTTTTCAACCTGTCTGCATTCATGAACGAATTGTTATTAGTCATGCTGGCTTATATGATCGGATCGGTCCCCACGGCCGTTTGGATCAGCAGAAGCCAGTTCAACATCGATATCCGCGATTACGGAAGCGGAAACGCGGGCGCTACCAACACATTCCGGGTACTCGGTGCCAAATGGGGTACCGCCGTGATGATGATTGATATGCTCAAGGGACTTCTGGCTGTTAAGCTGGCCCTGTTGCTGCCCTATTATGTCCAGAACGATTTTGCAAGGACCAATTTCCAGATTGGCCTTGGACTGGCTGCTGTGCTGGGTCATATTTTCCCCGTTTGGGCCGAGTTTCGTGGCGGCAAAGGGGTTGCCACCTTGTTTGGGCTGGTACTTGGCATTTCGCCCTGGACAGCCATGGGCTGTGTGGGGGTGTTCCTGTTGGTGCTTTTCCTCACCCGTTTTGTGTCCCTGAGTTCCATCCTGGCGAGTCTTGCCTTCCCTGTTTTTATCATCATCATCTTCAACGTGGATAACGAGGCATACCGGATCTTTGCCATTGCGGTGGCCCTGCTGGTGATCCTGACGCACCAGAAAAATATCACCCGTCTACTCCGTGGCAGCGAAAGCAAGGCGCCAATCTTCAAATACCGCGACCGTCGACGGGAGCGAAGGATGCACGATCAATTCTGATCGCCACCTACATCTTAACATTTTCTGAGCGTCCAGTAGTTACCTTTGGTACGTCAATTGTGTATGCCTACCTGTAAAAACCAACCCATGCGCCCAATCCTTGCGTTTCTTTCAGCGCTTGTCCTTCTCATTTCCTGTCAGAAAAATTCCGTTACCGGTCGCAAACAGGTTATTCTCATCAACGAGTCTGAACTCCAGCAGATGGCTGACAAGGAATACCGTTCATTTCTGACCAAGAATAAAGTGGTGTCGCAGGGCGGCAGCAGGGACCAGGAGATTGTAACCAGGGTAGGACGTAACATCGCCAATGCTGCGCAGGCTTTTGTATCCTCGCAGGGCAAACCTGAACTGTTGCAGGGGTATAAATGGGAATTCAACCTGGTGGATTCAAAAGAAGTCAACGCCTGGTGCATGCCGGGTGGCAAGGTGGTGGTGTACACAGGAATTATGCCAGTGGCGAGAAAC
>JALOMP010000183.1 GCA_025455365.1 Chitinophagaceae bacterium
ATCGTGCCCATGCGAGCGAAGGCAAACTCTACTACAAAGGAAAGGTTGTAGCGGAGAAGTCGCCCATCAAGTAAATTGCCAACCGGTCCAGAACATACTTATTCCAGGCCCCGAAAGGATTTATCCTAATTTCAGGGCCTGGAATTTATTTTTACGGATTTTCTATTGACCTTTAAACGATGAAAATAGGAATCGACATGATGGGCGGCGATTATGCCCCCCTGGAAGCGGTCAAAGGCATCAGCCTGTACCTGGCCGAAAAGGGCAGCCCGTCTTCGCTGGTCCTCCTGGGCGATGAAACCCAGATCAATCCGTTGCTGGAGGCACATGGGTTGGCCGTGATGGGTCTGCACGTAGTTCATGCGCCCCAGGTGATCGATATGCATGAGCACCCCACCAAAGCCCTCAAGGAAAAACAGCAGTCTTCCATCGCCGTTGGCTTTCACCTGCTGGCTGGAGGGAAAATTGATGCCTTCCTCAGCGCCGGTAATACAGGGGCGATGATGGTGGGCGCCTTGTTCAGCATCAAGGCACTTCCGGGTATCTCCCGCCCTACCATCGGAGCCTATATGCCCAGGGAAAACGGTAAACTGGGTTACCTGCTCGATGCGGGCATCAACGCGGACTGCAAACCCGAAAACCTGCTTCAATTCGCCGTACTGGGTTCCCTGTTTGCTGAACACGTATGGAATATCCCTTCACCCAGGGTGGGACTGGTGAATATCGGGGAAGAAGAAGGCAAGGGTAATATCCTCGCGCAAGCCGCCTATACGCTGTTGAAAGAAAACAAGGAAATCAACTTCATCGGCAATATTGAAGGCCGGGATATCCTGCTGGATAAAGCCGATATCATGGTATGCGAAGGCTTTACGGGCAACGTCCTGCTTAAAATGGCCGAAAGCATGTACGATATCGTGCAGCGCCGCGAAATCCGCGACGAATATTTCGAACGTTTCAATTTTGAAGCCTACGGCGGTGTACCCGTTCTTGGGGTAGCCAAGCCCGTTATTATCGGCCATGGCATCTCCCACGCCAGGGCATTCATGAATATGATCCGCCTCGCCCAAACGATGATCGAAAAGGATTTACTGGGGAAGATCCGGGAGAAGTTCGGAGCGTAGTATATCCGAAAAGTTCATAGTTCACAGTTCATAGTTCACAGTTCATGGTTCATGGATAAATACTGGTTCGGGTAATTCAACTATTCGTTAATCCACCAATCTGCTCATGCGGTCATAATATCCTTCTACCAGTCCAAACCTCCTTTCGGGGGCTTTGTTTTCGATTTCGTGAAACGCATTGGGTCCATGCCCCGTGAAGTCCCTGTATTCCTTTGCCAGGTGCTGGTAATCGTGGTAGTTGCATTCCATGGCGATCCGGAGCCAGTCCAGGTCCGGACGTGCATTGCGCAGCCGGAATGCCTTGTCGAACCGGATGATCCGCGCAAACAGTTTCGGGCTCACGCCGGTCCGCTCCTTAAACTTTCTTTCCATCTGGCGTACGCCCAGGCAGGCTTCCCGGGCAACGGCATCCAGCCCCAGGCCGGGTTCGGTTTCCAGTAAGCGGATGCACGCCGCATCGATGGGCAGCCTCGTTTTTTTCTCTTTCCTGGCCAGGCCCCTTACAAAGTCGCTGACAATCCACTGCATTTGCGCGTACCCCTTTGCGTGGTAGAGCTGCTCATTTACGTCGTTGAGTGCCGGCCCAAAAACTGCCTGCGCGTCGATGTACTGGTTGGTAATTTCACTGGAAGGCATACCGGTGAGACGGTATATCGCCCCGGGCAGAAAAACAACCTGGAACACCAGGAAATCTCGGCCGACGACGCGTTTGGTTACTTCTGAAAACTGTCCATAAAGGACTACCGGCACATCCCTGACCTGCTTACCGGATTGCTGGAATTCCACCGCTTCCCGGTCGCGCGGATAGAATGCAAGGCATTGCTCCGGCCTCGGCGGATAAGCCTTGGCGGGTAGTTCCTGGCCAGGATCAAACCGGAAATGGACAATCCTGTACAATTGTACAACGTGGGCCAGGTCAGCGGGTGGTGCGAAATCCTTGAGCAGCACAATGAAATATACGGAATTATCTAGAGCGTAAGCGGTGGCCCAACCACCTTCATGCCATGTTCTGCGTGAATCCTGTCCATTTCTTCCGGGGTAGGCGGCGCCGTGAGTTTGTTCATCAGGCTGAAGAACTCTTCCATCTTACCGGCCGGTTGCAAAAAATATATCAGCCTGCCCCGATCGGTCAGTTGAATCCAGGTGTGGGGTATGCCTCGGGGCAGAAAGATGGTCTGCCCGGGCGTCAATACATGGGTTTTGTCTCCCACAACAAAACGGTATTGGCCTTCAATGACGGTAAACACTTCGTCCTGGTAAAAATGCACGTGCAGCATGGGGCCCACTTTGGCCAGTCCCACATAGTCGAACATCGACAATTGGCCATCCGTGTCTTTTGAGGAAATTTTGAGGTCGTTGGGATGTACGCCCAAAAATTTCACCACTTCGCCGAACCTTGATTTGCCGGCATCCACAATGAAAGGTGCGGGATTGGAAGGCGTTAGCAGGCTGGCTCCCTTTTCCCGGTTCGCTTCAACCGGAAAAATGGAAAGGGCATCGCCCTTTACAATGTTTTTACCAAGGACCATCGCCGGCGCAGCCAGCAGGGTGCCTAAGAGGAAATCTTTACGGTTCATGGTGTTTGATTTTCCGTAAAGATGCATGCCGTCTGAAACAGGCCGGTGGTAAAAAAGCGACAACCTTCCTTTTCCTAAAAAAATACAGTCTCCTAGCGCTATAAACCGATCTAGTAGGCCACCCGGTAATCCCGTTTGAAAGGAGCGCCGCCCCAGGCTCGTTTACTTGTCCAGTCGGCCGCGGGGTCAGACCAGAATCGGCTTGACGGGGGAAGTCCCAGGGCCACGAATCCCATCGCACACATGTAGAGGCTGCCCGTGGAGGTATACACATCGGCGGCCAGCGGCTGGCGACCGTTAAAACCGAGTACAAGCCACCCGTTGCCGTCAAAATTGCGGGGATGATCGAACAGGTTATGCATCACTGCCGTCATGGCCGAACGCGCCTGCGCGGGTTCAAGGTGCTCCGGTAGTTTTTCCAGCAAGGCCGCATGTGAAAGGGCCTGGAAAACGGCTGTCCGATAGGTCACGGCCCTTCCGAATACCGGGTAGGTACCCTCCGGCGAAACGACCCGTTCAAGAAACTCGGCCTGCCGGGCCATCCGTTTTACCACCTGGTCAAATTCTGCAGGAGAACTGAGTCCTTTTTCGGTGGTGACTTTCAGAATGTCTACAATGACGGAATGCAATACATAGGAATTGAAATAGTCCATGCTGAACTCATTGCCGTCTGAATACCATCCATCGCCCTTGTACCATTTGGGAATACGGTCCAGGGCGAGCTTGATTCTCTCCAGGTCTGCCGGCTCACCGGCTTTCATCAGGAAGGCTTCGCGGATGGCCGCCAAAAATACCCAGTTGTTGTCTGGCCCGCTGCGGTCTCGCAGGGATTTAAACTCGGCGATCACCCGCTTTTTGGTTTCGGCGTCAAGGGGCACCCAAAGGGCATCATAGGCCCGGAGGAATCCGTGAGACATGGCACCCACATCGATGATAGGCTGGTTCCCCGTTCGGAAATTCAGGTAATCAGGGCTGGAGGGATTAACCGCGTTGGCGATGGCTTTCAACAGGTCATTACGCAGTGCTTTGCGCTTCTTGCCCTCCGGCGTTTCGTCGTCTGGAAGCGACAACCAGGGGGCTACCCCGGCCATCGTATTGCCCAGTGCCTCCAGGTGTGATACATCGGCGGCATGCATGATGTACCCTTCTGAGGTTTCCAGGGGCATGTTTTTTTTAAGGGTCCCTTCCGCGAGGTTATGTACCACGGGATATGCGATGCGATACAGAAGGTCTGCCCAGTATATTCGGTCTTCGGCCCCGGTTGTCACATTTTTACCCTGCTGCAGGGAAATGGGCGCCAAAACATTTTCACGACTTTTCTTAAAAAGACCCCAGCTTACCAGGGCAATCCCCAGGAGCGCTGTTACCGTAAGAACAATATTGTTTTTCTTCAACATGTTTCCATTTATTAAATATGAATCTTTTCGCTGATATGAATAACGCAAATGGAACCACTTGATTGTTGCATATCATATGCAAATAAAGTCAATATCAGGGAAAGGAGAGCGGAGCAGTGTTACGGAAATCCTTTCGCCACGGGAGCTACACGAAAAAGCTGGTAAATCACCATTTTTATTACAAAAAAAATTGAAAAGTTTTGGCTGCTATTCCTTCCTAAATTATTTTGAACCCACGCTCCAATTCCTCGACTAACATCTTCCCCTACCCGCACCCCGTGATATTTTCGCACCCTGTATAATCCTATCCTGCCCTATTGATGTTATAGTCGGTTATCCTATCTGTTAATCACAAAAAGCTAACGTATGAGAAGTTTTCTACTCTCAGCAGTAATGCTGATTGCTGTCTCTGTGCTTTCATCATCGCAGGCACAAACCTGTATTTCTAACAGCCCCAGTAAAGAAGGCATCACGCCAACCCAGGAAAACTTTCCCGGTGGAGAACCCGTCTGCGGGGGTGCGGCGTCTTACCGTTTTAATGATCCCTCCACCGGGACAACAGTCTACAACGACGGTTACGGGAATTCCATCACGATTAATATCAGCAGCTCGCCGGATGGCTGTGGTGAGATCCTGAGCTGGACGGCAAGCGGTAATATTGTTGTAGACAAAGTATTCGCCAAGGGAGGTACCCCGCAAAACGTTTACAATTATGGCGGGACAAACCCTCGTGCAACATCGGACGAAGTCCTGCATTGCCCGGTCAATTCGAGCGGAAAATTTGCAGCTTTCAGCCATGTTGACTTTTGTTTTCGTTATAAACTCACCGTTTCCAAAACGGCCAATACAACGTTCACCCGCACGTATAACTGGACGATTGACAAGTCCGTTTCCCCCGCCACCTGGAATTTATTCTGTGGCGATAAAGGGACGTCCAACTACAAAATCGAGGTGAAAAGTGCTCAGCCCACCGATGCGAACTGGGCAGTGTCGGGCACGATTACCGTTGCGAACAATACCCCCCATCCAGCCACCATCACCAGCGTCGCTGATGTATTGAGTGGAGGAGTCCAGGGTGCTGTAGTCTGCACCGGTAAAACCTTCCCTTATGTCCTTGCCGCCGGCCAAAGCTTTACCTGTAGTTATACAGCCAGCCTGCCTTCGGGTACGAACGGAACCAATACGGCAACGGTCACCACGAGTTCCGCGCTTGTGGAAGGTGGCAGCGGAACTGCAAACTATACTTTCGGCGCCCCCACCACTGAAGTGAATAAGACGGTGACCATCTCGGATGATAAATATACCCCTGCCAGTCCATGGACCGCTACATATGGCAAGGATGAAACCTTCACGTACACAAAAGAGTTCAGTTGCACCAATCCGGCTACAAATTCCAATGTGTGCGACAATGGGGGTACTTACACCTTTAACAACACGGCCACGATTGTAGAAACCGGGCAATCAGACGGTGCGTCCGTAACGGTGAACTGCTACAAGCTGCAGGTAACCAAGACTGCCGCAACTTCGCTGACGCGTACCTGGACTTGGTCGATCGACAAAACAGCCGATGAGACAGCGCTGACGCTGTCTCCCGGCCAGATATTCCCGGTTAACTACAGTGTTGCAGTCAATGCGTCTCCTGCAGATGCAAACTGGGCAGCCAGCGGTAACATCAGCGTGTACAACCCGGCGCCTGTCAGCGTCGTGATCAATAATGTTACCGATATGGTGTCAACCAATATTGCCGCCAACGTAACCTGTGGTGTAACATTACCGTATACACTGGCCGCCGGCACTACACTGAACTGCACTTATACGGTCGGTCTGCCGGATGCAACAACCAGGACCAATACAGCTACGGTTACTATGCAGAACTATAGCACAGCCGCTGATGAAGTAAAAACAAAAATTGGCACTACGGATTACACGGGAACAGCCAGTGTGAACTTCGCCAATGCCACCATTACCAAAGTGGATGATTGCGCGTCGGTGACGGGGGCGG
>JALOMP010000014.1 GCA_025455365.1 Chitinophagaceae bacterium
CTCTCACCTCCCATCCCGCATTCGCGGGACTTCGCTTCGCTCAGCCTCTCACCTCCCATCCCGCATTCGCGGGACTTCGCTTCGCTCAGCCTCTCACCTTGTATTATAAATATTATCTTCATCGCATGAATGATTTCGACCAAAAACTGGCCCACCTGGTTCGGGAAGCCCTGGCGGAAGACATTGGCGACGGCGACCATTCCACCCTGAGTGCGATTCCGCCGGAGGCCAGGGGCAGGGCGGTTTTAAAGATCAAGGAAGACGGTGTCCTGGCGGGCGTAGACGTGGCCGAGAAGATATTCCGGATGCAGGAGCCCGGTATCCTGTTTCACGCGGACAAGAAGGACGGCGATACCATGAAGGCCGGGGAGCAGGCTTTTACGGTGGAGGCGCGCGTTCACACCATTTTACAGTGCGAGCGCCTTGTCCTGAACTGCATGCAGCGAATGAGTGGTATCGCTACCCTCACCCGGCAATATACGGATGCCCTGAAGCCCTATCATACCAGGGTACTCGATACGCGGAAGACGACGCCGAATTTCCGCCTGCTGGAGAAGGAAGCAGTCCGGATCGGCGGGGGTATCAATCACCGTTTCGGTTTGTACGATATGATCATGCTCAAGGACAACCATATTGATTACGCCGGCGGGCTGGAGCAGGCCATTAACCGGGCTTTCGAGTACGTACAAACGAAAAAGCCGGGACTGAAAATTGAAGTGGAAACGCGCAACCTGGGCGAAGTGAAGCGCGTGTTGGCCATGGGAGAAGGCAAAGTGTTCCGGATCATGCTGGACAATTTCCAGCCCGAGGAGATCCGGGAAGCATTGTCTTGGATCGATGGGCGATTCGAAACGGAGGCCAGCGGGGGGATTAACCTCTCCAACCTGGAAGACTACGCAAAAACAGGGGTGGACTATGTTAGCGTAGGCGCGCTGATCCACCAGGCCCGCAGCCTGGACCTGAGTCTGAAAGCAGTAAAGTAGTTCGTGGTTCGTAGTTCATGGTTCATGGTATGCAGATTTCTGTTTACATAATTATTGAGAAGCCATCTTGAACAAACCATGAACTATGAACCCTGAACCATGAACTTTTCATAACCATGAGCAAAAAAAGCAAATCCAACCCGGGCGGCTATGTGTACAGTACGGATCCCGGATTCCGTATTGACCATGGGGGCGAACCTGAAAAAGAGACCCTGCCACCGGCCGGGCAACAACTTCGCATAAGGCTTGAAACAAAACACCGGGCCGGGAAGGCGGTGACCATCGTGGATGGATTTATCGGTAAGGAAAGCGACCTGGAAGAGCTGGGCAAGAAACTAAAGACCTTTTGTGGTACCGGCGGATCCGCCAAGGACGGTGAAATCATCATCCAGGGCGATCAACGGGAGAAAGTGAAACAATGGTTGCTGAAGCAGGGATATAAAGCAAAGTGAGATTTTTGATTTTAGAAGTTAGAAGTAAATATTACAGACTTCTGACTTCTAAAATCCTAAAATCGTACTTCATTTTGAGCCAACTATCGGATTCGAACCGACGACCCTTTCATTACGAATGAAATGCTCTACCAGCTGAGCTAAGTTGGCTTGCAAGGCTGCAAAATTCCGCTTGTTTTTGGTTTTTTCCAAGCAAATGGTTCCCTATTTCAGGGAAAGCAACTTTTTGGCAGGAATGATTTTTAGGCCATAAATGCTGCTGAACCCGGAATCGCTGCTTGAACTGGGTATTTTACCGTTAACTCTGTTTCATTTCCGCTAACAACCTTATAACCAGGGTAATCAGTCGTAAATTGCAGGGCCGCGACGGGCACAAATACCCGATCTGCCCCAGGGTTGCGGGCAAAGTGGAAAAGTGATTTTTTGAAAAGCGTATAACCATAAAAAAATGAAAACAAAGATCATGATGGCCTTCATTGGCCTTTCAGTGCTGCTCTTCGGATGTCGGCCATCCGAACTGGACTACATTACCGATTATGACCTGGTGGTGACGAATTACAACAAGGATTATGCATTTTCATCCGTTAACACCTATTTCCTGCCGGACTCGGTTGTGTTTATGACAGACGATCCCCTGCAAATTGACCATCAGTACGACGATGAGATCCTGGGTGCTGTAAAAAGGAACCTGGACGCACTCGGTTGGACGCAGTTGCCGGAAACCCCGGGCAATAAGGCCGATGTGGTAATTGTGGTAGGTGCTTCCTCCACGGATTATGCCAGTTGTGCTTCCTACTGCTGGTACTGCTACTGGGGCTGGTATCCCGGATGGGGCTATTACCCGCCCGCCTGGGGACCTGGATATGGCTGGGGGTATCCTCCCACCGTAGCTTGCGCGACCTATTCTACAGGTAGTGTTTTTGTGGGTATCACGGACCCGGACCAGGCTTCTTCCAATACATTGCCCGTGGTCTGGAACGGTATCCTGAACGGCTTACTGGAAGGATCCGATGCCAGTATCCTGTCAAGGGTCACCACCAATATCGACCAGATGTTCAAGCAATCCCCTTACCTGAAAAATTGATCCAGCCATGAAAAAGATACTGATCATAGTTTTAATTTTCGCCGCGTCAATGTCCCTGGAATCAAAGGCGCAGGGTTCGTACGAATTCCATTACCAGGTTTCATTTCCCATGGGCGAATTCAGTGATTTCGTCGGCAAGCCAGGTTGGCTTGGTTTCAGCGGACAATGGATGAAATACCTGGAGAATGACCGACTGTCCATCGGTGCGAACCTGAGTTATTTTTACTTTTCAGACAAGCAGGGAATCAAAACGGTAGACGCAGGCGAAACGACCACCTATACCGGTTACGTAGTTGATTTTACCAATATCTACGGCCTGATGGGCGTGGTGCAATACGACCTGAAACCAAGAAGGGAACAACTGGTCCCGTTCATTCGCATCGGCCTGGGTACGGACTACCAGGACCAGCGCAAGGACATCGGGCTTTATGAATTTAAAGCAGATGGGTTCCAGTTTATGAGCAATGCGGAATTCGGCCTGCGCATCAATACAGGCAATACCATGAACTGGATCGTTGCCGCCACCTACCACTACATGCCCGCCTCCAGCGATATGGTGAACACCAGTTTCGCCGGGATAAAAATCGGTATCCACGGGTTTAACTACTAACGTCGTCTAGAAGTAAACAGAAGCGGCCAGCATATAAAAGAAAGACGACGAAGATCCGATATTGTAGAAATATGACGTGAGGGAGGCCTTCTTGTAGTTGAAACCTACAAGGAGGCCTTTTTGTACATCCTTATCCGTGTCATACACGCGCGTCCGCTGGGTGGAAAGCCCGAGGGTGAGCCAGTCCCAGGGCGTAATCGAAAGATCTGACCAGAAGTAGATATAGTTATCATCTTTGCTTTCCAGGTTGAACAGCCATTGTCCTTCCGTGTAAAATTCAAGGCGCTTGTAAGATAAAGTACCTTCCAGTCCAGGGGCCAGTCCATTGGTATTTCCCAGCACCACACCCAGCATTGGCGTGAGGCTCCATTCCAGTTTTTTCCCACCATAAAAGTTATAGCCGCCCCACAATGAAACAGTCTTTACATCTTCATAATTATACCGGGCTTCAAGGTGGAGCCAGTCGCGGTCCGCGGTGAATACGGGGATCACAAAGAAATCATCCGGAATGAAATATGCATAAGCCGAAGCGCTGAATTCCCAGGCGGGTTTGGCCGTGCTGTCTTTCGGGGTTTCCTGTGCAAACAGGTCAAGATCCGATCCAAGGGAAATTACGAGGAAGACGAGCCAGGGGAATGTTTTTTTCATCAATATGGTATAACCGTACCGGAAAGTAATAAAATTCCCTCATACCCCTTGCTGTGCTGGACAGCATGGTTGGGAAAGCCCGGATAATCGACGGCATTTTTTTGCGGTGCATGTCCCGGCATAAAATCCAGTGCCCGCATGATTCCTTGTCTTGCCCCCGGAAGAAAGCTACTGCCCCTGCGCCAGGCTGTAGGCTTTCTTATCGCCCCACATGTTCAGGATTTCGGTAGAGCAGATTTTAAAATCGGCCGACAAACGTTTATACAGCTCGATGATATCGATCTGGGTCAGCGGGGCATCGCCCACACTTTCAAAACGGCAGCGATACTGGTTGACGAGGTTGGTGAAAATGGAACCCTTGGGCCATACCTGTGTTCCCCGGTTGCTGATGGTTACCAGCTTAAAAATATCCAGGGTATGGCGGAGGCATTTTTCGGCTACGGCACCGGGTTGTTCGGCGCATTCGATAAACATGTCCACCCCCACGATCGTTTCTTCCTCCATTTCCTTGCTCATGATGAGCGGATTTTTTTCGAGTTTGAAAACGGTAGGCGTCACGGGCATATTGGGCATGGTCTGTTTGGCGCCATGTTCAGGCAGCTTGCCGAAATTGCCAATGATGGCATTGGCGAATTCTGTGGTGTTGAGGGCGGGCTTCGACTTATCACCGAAATCCCCCGTACGCACCCCTTTTTCAAGGGTATACAGCAGGGCGTTTTCGATGGTTGCCGCATTTTCCATCAGACCGAGATGCCGCAGCATGCTGATGCCGCTCAGTAACAGGGCGGTGGGGTTGGCGATATTTTTCCCGGCGATATCGGGTGCGGTTCCATGCACCGCTTCGAAGATGCAGATATGGTCGCCGATATTGGCGGAGGGAGCGAAACCCAGGCCGCCAACCAGGCCTGCGCAAAGGTCGCTCACAATATCCCCTTGCAGGTTGGTGAGAACCACTACGTCAAAAAGATCCGGTCGGGTAACCAGCTTCATGCAGAGATCATCCACGATCACATCATCCGCCTTCATCTCCGGGTATTCTTTCGCCACTTCATAAAAGCATTCAAGGAACAGGCCGTCTGTTATCTTCATGATATTGGACTTGTGCCCGCAGGTGATACGGCGCGCATTCTTCTTTTTGGCCATCTCAAATGCGTATTTGATCACCTGCATGCTGCCCGGCCTTGTGATAAACCGGCGGCTCAGGGCAACATCATGGGTAAGCATGTGTTCAATGCCGCCATAGGTATCTTCGATGTTTTCCCGGACAATGGTAACATCGATGGGAATTCCGGCTTTGCTGAACACCGTATCCACCCCGTGCAGGGTCTGGAACACCCTTTTATTGGCATAGGTGTTCCAGGTTTTGCGGGCCGTTACGTTGACGCTTTTTACGCCTTTGCCTTTGGGCGTTTCCATCGGGCCTTTAAACAGGATCCCCAGGGATTCGATCGTTGCCTGCGCTTCCGGGGTCATCCCGTTGGAATATCCCTTGTCGAACACCCATTTTCCCATGTCTACGTATTCGTATTCCAGGTTCACCCTGTTGGCATCGAAAATGGAAAGTACGGCCTGCATGATCTCGGGCCCGATACCATCGCCTTTGGCAACTGCTATTTTCATATAGAGATTTATTTGAATCTGAACCCTTTGTGGGCTTTATGGATTGGAATGGCGGCCAAAATTATACTCTTCAATGCTTTCCGGCTGAAAAACCTAAACAAAATCTTTCAGCCCTTTGTTGTAATCCGTAGATTTATATGACAGATCCGAACCAAATGGTATCCAGGGCAACAGAAGGGGTGATCGTGAGCGTGGAGAGTTTTTACCAACCGGACTATTCCAACCCGGTCAATGGTGAATTCATGTTCGCGTACCGGGTTACTATTGCTAATAATAACCCCTTCCCTGTCAAGCTTTTACGCCGGCATTGGTACATTTTTGACAGCAACGCATCCCAGCGTGAAGTGGAGGGGGAGGGTGTTGTGGGAATCCAGCCCCAGATCAACCCCGGTGAGCAATACCAGTATATCAGCGGTTGTAACCTGCGGACGGAGATGGGGAAAATGCATGGTACCTACCTGATGCAGAACCTGGCTAACCGGGATGAATTCAGGGTAAATATCCCTGTTTTTCATATGGTTGTACCTTTTAAAATGAATTAATTAACAAACAGGTACTCCCGGGAAAGCCTATCTTTGCGGCAGTTTCCTGGTATTGGATTGGAAATTTGGCCCGTCTGGTCGATCCGGTATGCAATTGCGTCTTATTTCCCCGTTTATATCTAGGAGTAATTTTGAATTTCCGCCCGGCGGAGCAAGTATTATTATGTATAAGGTAACTTTCAACAACAAGAACAAGACATTCTTCAACGCCCTCAAACAGTCCGTAGACAGTTATTTCGAGGAAAATAATATCAGGAAAACAGGCAACTGGAGGTTATACCTCAAGACCGCCATACTCCTGCCTTTGCTGGTTGCGCTCTACTTCACGGTTCTTTTCCTGCCCATGCATTGGGTACCGGCCCTGCTGCTCTGCGCCGTTATGGGCGTAACCATGGCGTCCATCGGTTTTAACGTCATGCACGATGCCTGTCACGGTAGTTTCTCCACGCGCGGCTGGGTGAATGAGATTTTCGGGCTTACGAACAATTTCCTGGGGGGGAATGCCACGCTCTGGAAACTCAAGCATAATATCGTACACCACACCTATACCAATGTGGATGGCATCGATGATGACATCAACAATATGCCTTTCATGCGCGAGTGCAGCACGCAGCCCTGGAAACCGATGCATCGCTACCAGAGCTATTACATGTTTGTGCTCTACGGATTCACGTCAGTTTTCATGTTCTTCATGGACTATGTGAAGTACTTTTCACGAAAGATGTATACCACGCCGATCCATCGCATTTCAACCAAAGATCACATCCTGTTCTGGCTCGGAAAGCTATTTTTCATCGTGGCATATATCGTGATCCCTATTTATGCCGTTGGATGGCAGGCCTGGCTGGTAGGATTCCTGGTTACCCAGTTTGCCCTGGGCCTGACCCTGGCGATTGTTTTCCAACTGGCACACGTGGTGGAACATGCGGAATTTGAAGCGGCGGGCATTGATCCCAAAAGGATCGAGAATGAATGGGCGATACACCAGGTAAAGACCACCGCCGATTTCGCTTCCAAAAACAAATTTGTAACCTGGCTGGTGGGTGGCCTCAATTACCAGATTGAACACCATCTCTTTCCGCGCATCAGCCATATCCATTACCCCGCACTGAGCAGGATCGTACGGGAAACCTGCGAACAGTTTAACCTGCGATACAATTATTTCCCCACGACGCGCGCGGCCATCGCCTCCCATTTCAGGTTCATGAAGGAAATGGGGAAGAGGCCGGAATAGTTTATAGTTCATGGTTCATGGTTCATAGTTCATGGAAAGAACTGTTTCCCGTGGGTAATTGACCCACAGAGAAATAGTCCATGAACTATGAACCATGAACCATGAACCATGAACTATTATCTTACTTCGGCTTGTACTTCGATTCGATCAGGATCGTCTTGGCATCCGTTTGCAGGAGTTTATCAACAGGCGTCTCCGGGAATTTTTCCATGTATGCGCGCACCAGTTGCCTGCCCATGTACAACGAGATATAGCCCGGGGAATCATCGCCCAGTTCAGGCGTCTTGGGTCCGTCTCCGGTATAGGACTTAATCTTCTGCACATCCGTTTCGTAGAGCAGGTTGTTTTCGAGGAAGAAATTCCAGATCAGCCCCTCATTTTGGGCACTGCCCTTCAGCTGTTGGGCCGTGTACCCGATCTTAAGGGAATCCGGTGTGCCGGGGAGGAGGAGATCCAGCAGGTATAATCGTTTTCCTTTATCCACCATCTGGTCCAGGAGGGATTTGTCGGCAGGCAGTCCCGGGAAAATATCGTCAATGATGTTTTTCATGCAATTGACCGGAATGTATTCCGGGGAGAACCGGCGGGAGATATAGGTTGGATAGAGTTGCTGTCCCTGCGGACTGAGGTATACTTCCGACTGTCCGCCGAGATGGAGTTGCAGGCCTACGGCCAGCCCATCAGGGGTGATAATATCGCCATAGCCACCGGTACGGCCTTCGGCGTATGCGTCCAGGGGACCTATAAACGTGATCAGGTTTTCCGGTGCCTGGTAGCCCGGGAAATAGTGTTTGAGGTATTGAAGTCCTTTTTTAACATCCAGCTCATATTTGTTGAAATCAGGTATTGCTTTCCCTGATTCCGCCAGGATAGGTCGATAATCAGACAGGAACCGTTTGAGGGCCATGTACTTCATGCCTGAACTGTCGCCCCAGGGAATGCCCAGTATTTTTTCCACGAAGTCCACCGTGAACTGCGGGTATTTCACCCGCAGTGCTTCCATCCCTTCGTCAAGGCGGTTGGTATCCAGGGCAAAAAATTCCTTTTCATAGCGAATGGTATTCAGGTCTATTTTAATTCCTGACACATCCGGCAACCTGTTCTTGTCCTTGCATGCCATGAAGGTTGAAACGACAAAAAGGGCGATGGTGGTTCTTCGCAGCATACGGGTTGGTTTGCGCAAATGTCCTCAATTAACGGCTAACGGACAAGAGACGGGTGATGAATGGTGGGAGGTACTGTCATGCATGAGAACCGCACTGGTTTCCGGATTTGAGTCAGGAAAGACCGGGCGGCGATGGGAGATGGCGTATGCGTGTTGAAATCTGCGACGGATTCAGGAACTTTAGGCCATGAAAGTCTTCCTGGCACAACAGAACTATCATATCGGGAATTTCGAATCCAACACGGCGCATATCCTGGAGGCGATTGCGCAGGCCAAAGCCCAGGGCGCCGACCTGGCCGTATTCACCGAACTATCTGTTTGCGGTTATCCCCCCCGCGATTTCCTGGAATTTGAGGACTTCATCCGTCAATGTGAAGCGTCGCTGGAAAAAGTCCGTGAGGCATCGGCCGGTATCGGCGTCATCGTGGGCGCACCCGCCCGCAACCCGCGCCGGGAAGGGAAGGACCTGTTCAATGCAGCCTGGTTTTTTGAAGACGGGAAGAAAATCGCCGAGATCCACAAGACCCTCCTGCCTACCTACGATGTTTTTGACGAGTACCGGTATTTCGAGCCGTCGGCAGCATGGCAGGTCATTTCTTTCCGGTGCATCCGTATCGCCCTGACCATATGCGAGGATATCTGGAACCTGGGCGATAATCCCCTGTACCGCATTTGTCCCATGGACGAACTGATGCCGCAGCGGCCTGAACTGATGATTAATATTTCCGCTTCGCCGTTTGATTACGATCACGATGAAGACCGCCGGGAAGTAGTACGTCGCAATGTGCTCAAGTATGGCATGCCGATGCTGTACTGCAATGCGGTGGGTTCACAGACAGAGATCGTGTTCGATGGCGGAAGCATTGCCTGTAATGCCGCTGGGCAGATCACCCATGAACTGAAATATTTTGAAGAGGATTACCTGCTGGTGGATACGCGGGACCTGTATGCCCCGGATGCATCGCAATCCAGCAGGCATGCCGCGAAAACCCTCGACCGCGAGATGCGGGTGAGTAAGCAAAATGACCCGGAAAGGGTGATCGAATACCTGACGGCGCCGCATAATATCGCCCAGATACACCAGGCCCTGATCCTGGGTATCCGCGATTATTTTGCCAAGATGGGCTTCAAAAAAGCCATCCTGGGCAGCAGTGGCGGGATCGACTCCGCCGTGACCCTGGCCCTGGCCTGCGAAGCGTTGGGGGCGGAAAATGTCCGTGCCGTTCTGATGCCATCGCCCTATTCCTCGTCCCACTCCGTGGATGATGCCGTGCAACTCAGCCTGAACCTGGGAAACCCCTATGATATCGTCCCCATTCAAAACATCTATGAGTCTTTCCTGGGTACCCTGAAGCCCATCTTCGGAGACCTGCCCTTCAGTGTTGCCGAAGAAAATATCCAGAGCCGGACCCGTGGCAACCTGCTGATGGCCATCGCCAATAAGTTCGGATATATCTTATTAAACACGTCGAACAAGAGTGAGTTGGCAACGGGCTACGGCACGTTGTACGGCGATATGGCCGGGGGATTGAGTGTCCTCGGCGATGTTTATAAAATGCAGGTCTTCGCCATGGCGGAATACCTGAACCGGAACGGGGAGATCATTCCGCAGCATATCCTCGTGAAGCCTCCTTCCGCGGAACTCAGGCCCAACCAGAAGGACAGCGACAGTCTGCCGGAATACCCGGTGCTGGACAAAGTGCTCTATCAGTACATCGAAAGACGCCAGGGCCCAAAGGAAATTATCGCGATGGGTATTGACGAAGCCCTTGTCCGCCGGGTGCTGAAACTGGTCAACACCAACGAATATAAGCGGAACCAGTTCTGCCCGATCATCCGGGTCAGTGCCAAGGCCTTTGGCGTGGGCCGACGGGTGCCCATCGTGGGAAAATACCTGGGGTGATCAGATTTTACCTTCCTGTTTCAGTTCCTCAATAGCCTCTTTGACGGCTGATTTGATGCCTTTTCTTGCAAGATTGTATATAATGTATGCAGCCGCTATCGGAAGGATCAGCCCGAAAACCAGTATGATCCATTCAGTTCCTCCGGGCATGCTGAAGAGCAGGGTATTCATAATGCTTTTTCTGAAAGTATGGATTTTCCCCTTAGAGGTTGCGTCTGTGTCGGAATATTGCCAGGCGCACCGTGGTTTTGGTCCTAACACCCGGATTTTCAGAACATTTTCTCCTGTCCGGGTAATGATCATCGCTTTTTTCCGTTTATGGGATAATTCCCGTCCCCTACTATTTTGGCAGTATCCTTGCAGGGTATTGCCGTAATTTGCAATCTTTTAAATCCTGACTATGGCGCAAACCGCAGAAGAGATCCGACAGCTCAATGAGAAGATACAGTCCGCTGCCGGCTTTATTGACAAGATTGAAAAGGAGATAGGCCGGGTGATCATCGGGCAGCAATACATGGTGTCCCGGCTTTTGATCGGGCTGCTTTCCAACGGGCATGTGCTCCTGGAAGGGGTACCCGGACTGGCCAAGACACTCTCCATAAAGTCCCTGGCCCAGGCCATCCACGCGAAATTCAGCCGGATCCAGTTTACCCCGGACCTCCTCCCCGCTGACGTGATCGGCACCATGATCTATAACCAGCAGAGCCATGAGTTCGTGGTTCGAAAGGGTCCGATCTTCGCCAATTTCATCCTGGCGGATGAGATCAACCGGGCTCCGGCAAAAGTACAGAGCGCCTTACTCGAAGCCATGCAGGAAAAGCAGGTGACCATTGGCGAAAGCACCCATAAACTGGAAGAACCCTTCCTGGTGCTGGCAACACAGAACCCCATAGACCAGGAAGGTACCTACCCGCTGCCGGAAGCGCAGGTGGACCGTTTCATGCTAAAGGTGATGATTGATTATCCCAGCAAGGAGGAAGAAAAGCTGATTATACGGCAGAATGTACAGGGCCTCAAATTCCCGTCCGTGAACCAGGTGGTGTCCGTAGAAGAGATCCTTCGCGCCCGTGAACTTGTCCGGTCCATCTATATGGACGAGAAAATCGAGAACTATATCCTGGACCTGGTATTTGCCACCCGTGCGCCGGAAAAGTACAACTTGGCACAACTCAAGCCCCTGATCAGTTATGGTGGTTCGCCCCGCGCCAGCATCAACCTCGCGCTTGCGGCCAAGGCGAATGCGTTTATCCATAAGCGCGGATACGTGATTCCGGAAGACGTACGCCTGATCGTCAAAGACGTGATGCGTCACCGCATCGGGCTTACCTATGAGGCCGAAGCAGAGAATGTGAACGCGGAAAATGTGATTGACCAGATACTGGCAAAAGTGGAAGTACCTTAACCGGTTCACGGTTGACAGTTAACAGTTGACAGTAGATAACTGTGAACTTCATCCCGTCAACCGTCAACTGTCAACCGTTAACTAATTTGACTACCGCAGAAATCATAAAGAAAGTCCGTGAGCTGGAGATCAAAAGCAAGAAGCTCACTGCCCACCTGTTCACCGGTGAGTACCATAGCGCTTTCAAGGGCAGGGGCATGCTGTTCAAGGAAGTACGGGAATACCAGCCGGGGGATGACATCCGGTTCATCGACTGGAACGTGTCCGCCCGTTTCGGGCATCCTTACAGCAAGATGTTCGAAGAAGAAAGAGAGCTTACCATGATGCTGCTGGTGGATATCAGCGCCAGTTCCCTTTTTGGAACGATACACCAGCGGAAGAAGGACCTGATCACGGAGATCTGCGCGGTCCTTGCTTTTGCCGCCAACAACAACAAGGACAAAGTGGGCGTGATTTTTTTCAGCGATCGGATTGAATTCTACATCCCGCCCAAGAAGGGAAGGGATCATGTGCTGTTCATCGTGCGCGAACTGCTCACCATGGAGCCAAAGGGGAAGGGCACGAACCTCAATGAGGCTGTGCGTTTCTTCAACAATTCCACGAAGCAAAAAAGCATTGCTTTTATCCTGAGTGATTTTGTAGTGGACAAGTATGATGATCCCTTGCGCGTGGCCGGGGCGAAGCATGATGTGATCGGGATCAAGGTCTATGATAAAATGGATATGCAGCTTCCCAAAATCGGCCTGGTCCAGGTGGAAGACGCTGAAACGGGACAGATGACTTGGATCGACACCAATGATCATACGGTGCAATACAATTACGCCACACAGTTCAATGCCAACGAGGAAGCCTGCCGGACCAGTTTCAGGAGGGCGGGAGCTGATCTCCTCTATATGCGTACGGATGACGATTTTGTCCCGGTCCTGCAGCGTTTTTTCATGAAAAGAAAATAAATCCCATTGGCCGTAAGGAGACTTTTTATACTGTTATTGATTTCAGTGGCTTTGGGATTCCTGGCCAACGGGAGGCTTTACGCCCAGGGGAAGGCAAAGCAAGCCGGCAGCATCCGGTCAGCAGCCAATTCCCAGCGCATCCTGATCGGGGAGCCCTTTACCTTCAGCCTGCAGGTGTCATATCCTCCCGGCAACCCACCCGCCCCATGGCCTGCATTGCCGGATTCCCTCGCCCATTTTGAACAGCTGGGGCCGGTAAAGATGGATTCCGCGATACAGGAGGGATTACTTACGGTAACGCATACCTACAAACTAACCAGTTTCGATTCCGGGCATTGGGTGCTCCCTGCCGTCACCGCACGGTGGGGGAAGAAAAGCATCCTGTCCGATACGATCGGCATTGACGTGATGACGGTGCCGTTACAGGGAAATGCGTACCGTGATATCCATGAGATCGTGGAAGTGGAGGAGAAGCCCTTCAACTGGAAGCTGTGGACCGCCGTCGGGCTGACGGTGCTGCTGGTTTCCCTGGGTGCCTGGCATTACCTCAAAAACAGGCGGAAGCCTCGCCCGCAGAAGCCGGCATACGACAGCAAGCTCAGTCCTTATGACCAGGCCATACAGACCCTTCGTACCATCCGCGATGCCGGGTACCTCGAAAAAGGGGATGCTCGCAGCCACTATACCGGCATGACTGATGCTTTCAAGATATTCCTGCTGCGGAAATTCAACCTGCCTGTCATGGCGGAAACGACGGGCGAGATTCTTTTGCGGATGCAGGATGGCAAGTTGGACCGGGATGCATTGTCGCAGCTGGCGGCCGCTTTAAGATTGGCCGATGCTGCCAAGTTTGCGAAGTACCCCTCCGAACCGGCCGAAGGATTGAAGTCCCTGGATGACATGGAATCCATTCTCAAAATACTCAACCAGCAAAATCCACAGGCTTGATCAAGGACTACTATACCAGCATCGAGTTTGCGTATCCGCAGGTACTTTTCCTGTTGCTCCTGCTCCCCATCCTTGGCGGGTGGTATATCAGTCGTGTCAACCGCCAGGCCGCTTCCATGAGGGTATCGTCGCTGCAACGTTTTCACAACACGTCTTCCTGGAAAAGGACCTTCCGGCACCTGGGGCTGCTGTTCCGGTTGCTGGCATTGGCCTGCCTCATTCTGTCCCTGGCGAGACCGCAGGTGCACGATGATCAGAAAAAGGCGGAAGGAGACGGAATCGATATTGTACTCTGCATTGATGTCAGCGGGAGCATGCTGGCACAGGACTTCAAGCCCAACCGGCTGGAAGCGGCCAAAGAAGTAGCGGCTGAATTCGTGGTTGGAAGGCCTACTGACCGGTTCGGGCTGGTGATTTTTGCCGGGGAGAGTTTCACGCAGTCCCCGATTACATCGGATCACGATGTGGTAAGGTCTCAGATTCATGGCGTAAAGGGAGGATTCATGGTGGATGGCACGGCCATCGGATCGGGGCTTGCCACCAGCCTCGACCGTTTGCGGAGCAGTGAGTCGAAAAGCAAGGTGGTGATCCTGCTGACCGACGGGGAGAACAACGGGGGATTGATTGACCCCAAAACCGCCAAGGAGATTGCAAAAGCACTGGGTATAAAAGTGTATACGATCGGCGTGGGATCAGAAGGTTTTGCGCCTACACCGGTTCAGACGCCGGGCGGAGGCATTATCATGCAGCAGGAAAAAGTGAACATCGACGAAAAACTGCTCACGGAGATTGCGCAGGAAACCGGCGGCAAGTATTTCAGGGCCAGGGGTAATGAAGGCCTGAAGGATATATACAAGGAGATTGACCAACTGGAAAAGACACGGATAGATATAACGACCAGCCGGAAATTCTCGGAGAAGTTCTTTCCCCTCGCCTTCGCCGCGATGATTTTCCTGTTCCTCGAGCAGTTGTTGAGGTTTACCATCTTCAGGAAGTTCCCGTAGTTAGGTTCATGGTTCGTGGTTCATAGTTCATGGAGAGAACTCTCATGCCATATGTATGACCATGAACTACGAACTATGAACTATGAACTACCTTTACTGCATGACCGCCCGCGTTTACAAATCTACCGGCAGCTGGTACCTCGTAAAGGTGCCCGGCGGCGAATTCCTGCAGGCACGTATCAAGGGAAAGTTCAAGATCGATGAGATCACGTCCACCAATCCCGTGGCCGTGGGCGATTTTGTGGAGATCGAAACCAGCCAGGAAGCCGAGAAAGCATATACCATCATGGAGATTCACGATCGGAAAAACTACGTGAACCGGCGATCTCCATCCAACAAACATCTTCATCATATCATTGCTTCCAACCTCGACCAATCCCTGCTGGTGGCCACGCTGCGGGAGCCCAGGACGTCGCAGGGGTTCGTGGATCGCTTCCTGGTGGCTTGTGAAGCCTACCATGTGCCGGCGGTTGTGATCCTGAACAAAGCAGATGTCTATCGCGAAAAAGAAAAGGCAAAGGGCGAGGAATGGAGGGACATGTACGAAGCGATCGGATACCGGGTCCTGGTGACCAGTTCGCAAACCGGCGAGGGGATCGAGGACCTGAAGGAATTACTGAAGGGCAAGACCACGTTGATGAGCGGCCATTCCGGCGTGGGCAAATCAACCCTCATCAATGCGCTGATGCCGGAACTGGATCTCAGGACCAGGGAAGTCAGCGGATGGAGTGGCAAGGGCATGCACACGACCACGTTTGCGGAAATGTTTGACCTCCCCTTCGGCGGTCAGATTATTGATACGCCAGGCATGCGGGAGTTCGGGCTCGTGGATATCAGTCGCCAGGAGTTATCACACTATTTTCCCGAAATGCGGAAACTCCTGCATGCATGCCAGTTCAACAATTGCCTGCACGTAGACGAGCCCGGCTGTGCCATCAAGGCAGCGGTGGAATCGGGCGATATCTCCCTGGAACGGTACCTCAGTTATGGTGCCATCCTCGAAAGCATTGAAGAAGAAAGCTGGTGATCAGCGCAATTGCGTAAGCACCTTGGCCAGCTCCATAACGGCATCGTTATCCTTTTGGGCGGCATTCCTGCTGTTGCTGGGAAAGATCGACACGCCGTCGTAGATATTGTAGTGAAGGGTGAGTCTGTGACCCTTAAAATTGAAATCCCAGTACGAGGTATCGGAATCGTCAATTTTGTTGGTGAACCGGATCCTGAGTTGTTCGGCCAGCAGGTCGGCGATCTTGTAGAACCGGTCGAATCCGCAGTTTTCGGCGATGACGGCTTCGGTGCAGCCGTAATCATTTCTTAGGGTAAGGGTCATATGCTTGGTGTTTGGTATACTCAGGCTTTGAACTTCTTGGCCTTCGTCTTCTCCCCGCTGAGGATCCTCTCTGCACCCACATTCTTCCCGTTACTCGGGCACCCGCTTTTTTGCGAGCATGCCAGGAAGAAGGACAGGATGATCATTCCCAGGGTAATCTTGACAGCCATTTTTTTCAACAGTACATACATGTGAAACAGGATATGGTTTAAATATGGATGATTCGGTAAGGTTATTCAGGAATTGTCTTTGAACCAGCTGCTGTAGGTCAGGTAATTGTTGGCGATCCGGTTGATCTCACCATCAATTAATTCCGGGGATATGGATTTCACTTTCTTCGCCGGCACACCGGCATAGATACTGCCGGGTTCCACAATGGTATTCTCCAGGACCACCGCCCCTGCCGCGATGATCGAATGGTTTCCAATGATCGCGTTGTCCATGATAACGGCTCCCATGCCAACCAGCACGTGATCTTCAATGGTACAGCCATGGACGATGGCATTATGGCCGATGCTTACACTATTACCAACGATGGCCTGGGTTTTTTGGTATGTACAGTGGAAAACTGCGCCGTCCTGGATATTGACCTTATTGCCGATCCTGATGGCGTTCACATCGCCCCGGATTACGGCATTGAACCAGATACTGCAGTCATTTCCAATGATTACGTCACCTACCACGGTGGCATTGGGAGCGATAAAACAGTTTTCACCGAACTGGGGATGGACACCTTTGACGGGCAAAATTACCGGCATGGGAATGAAAATTTAACAATTGGCAAGATACTTAATTAGGGGGTAGGAGACAGGGAATAGGTCTGAGGATAAATAAGAAGGGAGCCTAAGGCTTGCGTTTCAGACTTTAAAATGACCAATCTTAATTGCGGACATATTTCCGCTTCCATTCGAACTTTCCCTTACCCTTACCTTTGCGCCATGAATTCCCGTGAACTCTTCCTTCGCCATGTAGCGCAAACATCACCTGCCCCGCTTGCCCTTGAAATGGTAAAGGCGGAGGGATGCATGATCTGGGACCGGTCCGGGAAGGCCTACCTGGACCTGATCAGCGGAATCTCCGTCTGTAATATGGGGCACCGCCACCCCAAAGTGGTGGAGGCGGTAAAGGCCCAGGCCGATCAGTATTTCCATTTGCTCGTATACGGTGAATTTGTGGAAAGCCCACAGGTGGAATATGCGCATATGCTTTCCCGTTATCTTCCCGCTTCGCTCGATTCCGTTTACTTCACCAATTCAGGCGCAGAAGCCACCGAAGGGGCGATGAAACTGGCCAAGCGGGTGACGGGGCGGACAGAAATCATCTCCTTCAGGCATTCCTATCATGGGTCCACGCAGGGCGCCCTGAGCATCATGGGCGATGAGTACTGGCGCAATGCCTATCGCCCCCTGCTGCCGGGCATCCGGCAGCTAGACTATAACCAGATTGGACAACTGAACCAGATCACCACCGAAACCGCCTGTGTAGTGGCCGAAACCGTGCAGGCGGAACGGGGCGTACGCGCGCCCTCGGTGGAATGGATGCAGGCCTTGCGGCAGCGATGTGACCGTACGGGGACGCTGCTGGTTCTCGATGAAATCCAGGCCGGTTTTGGTCGCACGGGCACGCTTTGGGCCTTTGAGCAGTTCGGCATCGTACCGGATATCCTGTTGCTTGGCAAGGCACTGGGAGGTGGCATGCCGCTGGGGGCGTTCATCGCCGCACGCGAGCGTATGTGGACCCTCACCGCTGATCCGGTCCTGGGTCATATCACTACCTTCGGAGGTCATCCGGTCTGTTGCGCCGCAGGATTGGCTTCGATGAAAGCATTGCTGGAGGAGAATCGTATCGGCGATGTAATGGAGAAATCTTCCCTGCTGCAGGAGGAACTGCGCCATCCCCTGGTGCGTGAAATCCGCGCGGCGGGATTGCTGATGGCCGTGGAATTCGACAGTTTTGAAACCAACAAGAAAGTCCTGGATATCTGCCTGGAAAATGGTGTGTTGAGCGATTGGTTCCTGTTCGCGCCGGAGTGCATGCGCATCGCACCGCCACTGGTGATTACCCGCGAAGAGATCCGGCATGCGGGCATGGTTTTTCGCCATGCATGTGAACAGGCGTGAAATACGAAGTATATTCATCCTGAAGTTGATTTCACGCTCAAGATGGTACCTGTGAGCGTGGTTGCAATATGAGGCACCTGGGGCCAGTCGTTTGTACACTTGTAAAATAGTTATCATGAAAACCCTTATGGCGAGCGCGGCATTTATTGTTCTATTTTCCTGTAAAGAAAACCCGGGTCAGAACCCGGATCAGGAGAAGATCCCGCTTGCCGGTACCTGGAAGCTGCTGGAAGGAACCATTGTTGAAAAAGGGGATACCATCGTCACGGATTACACGAAAGACAAATCCTTCATCAAGATCATCAACGACACTCATTTTTCTTTTACCCTCCATGACCTTGGGAAAGGAAAGGATTCGGCTACGGCGGTCTTTTCCGCAGGCGCCGGCCGTTATGCGCTGGAGGGCGATAAGTACACGGAACACCTGGAATATTGCAGCGCCCGTGAGTGGGAGGGGCACGATTTTCAATTTACCGTTAGCATCCGCAACGATACGCTTATTCAAACAGGCATAGAGAAAATAGAAGCGGAAGGCGTCCATCGTTTGAACACGGAGAAATACCTGCGGGTTCGACACTAAAATTACAGATGCTGATGAACACAATCCGCTTACCTCTTTGTTACCTGTTCCTGCTCATAGTACTTATATCCTGTACCAAAACGGAAGAGTTGCCAACGGTGGAAATCACCGGGCTGAGGCCGGACAAGGCAAGGGTGAACCGGTTTGTGGAAGTGACCGGGAAGGGGTTTCGGAACCTGTTGTCGACGGACAGCAGCGCCTTGTTTGAGCTCTTTATAGGCGGCCTGCGATGTGATGCGGCCGTGATGAGCGATACGATAATCGAGGTTTTTATTCCCGCCAATGCAGTTTCCGGGGAAACCTGCCTGGAATGGAAGGGCAAGCGGATATGCGGTCCGGTGCCGTTCACACTCCTGCCCGGGAATGGAATTCCAAACAGCTTCCAGAAACTGCCTCCTTACCCGGGCAAGAAGAACAGGCCCAGCTCCATGTTTTCACTGAACGGCTACATTTATATCGGGTTCGATGATTTCTGGAAATTCAGCGTGGAAAGACATACCTGGCAACGGGTGGCGGACATGCCGGAATGGGCAACACGGACATCCACGTTTGTGATTCGGGATAAAGCCTATGTATTTGGCGGCCTGACCGCCAGCGCCGGAAATGGGGCCAATACATTGTATATGTATGATCCGGTGGCCAACCGATGGGAAAAGAAAGCCTCCATGCCTGGAGCCGGTCGTATGGATGCATTGGTTTTTGTGTATGACGATAAAGCATATATCATTGGCGGGCATGAAGTGTATAACCAACCCGTCAACCAACAATGCTGGCGATATGACCCCCAGACAGACAAGTGGGAACGCCTCCCGGACCTCGTTTCTCCTGCAGAAACCGAGGGCCACGCATATCGCATCGGTAATCTCTTTTACATTCCTTCAACCATGCTGCTCGAAACGATGGAATTCAATCCCGTTTCCGGTTCCTGGAAAGTCCTTTCCAGCGGGCCCAAGACCCGGTTCAGTGCATTACATTCCTCAGCCCGCTGGGAAATGGTATACCAGGTGATGGCCAACCAGGTATTCCGAATTGTTCGTCGTTTCGACGGCCAGGTGATGGCTGATTCGTACCATTTTCCTGTCGCCCCGGGCGACAAGCAGTTTCAACTATTCGCCAGTGCGGGGGAAGAGTTGTTTTTCATGCATATCAATGAGCAAACCTATGAGAATGAATTCTGGGAATACCTGCCGGAATAAATGAATTCATGGATGCCATTACATGTTCAGTTGACACTTACCCTCATGCTGAAAGCTTGTGCGGGGTTGGCTGTCATCAATTGGTGAACGTCGCTTTCTGTAAATCCGGACTTGCGTAAGGCGGGTAACAGGTAATCAAAGATGTCTGTATGGGGGCGATAGCTACCCCCGCCCGCTTCGCCTACATGGTACCAGCCTGCATCCTGCGAA
>JALOMP010000015.1 GCA_025455365.1 Chitinophagaceae bacterium
GGGCTCTGTAGATAATCGGTAAGGGATAGTATTGGATAGTGATGGAACCACGGGCGCTCGGGGTCTGTCGACTGTCGCTCAGTGGAGCAAGGCCGTAAACACGCATCTGAAAAAAGATCGAAATCGGGGGTCAGGGGGGCTGGCCCCCTTGGGTTGCCTCCCCCTCCGGGGGAGAGAGGGGGTCACCCTCGCAATTGCATTGAGTTCATTGAGGGAAGAATTTATACAGAGCAGTTCTTTGTTCAATAAAAAAAATTGGTCATAATGCCATTTTGCCACCAACCCGTAAAGGATATAACGAGAGACAATATTGTCAGAATACTGGTCATACCCTACGCGGTACATGATGTTCCAGTTCTTGGCGATATCATACTTCAGGGACATGTTACCGAAGATGCGGTTGATCTTCTGCCCAACGAAGGAGTTGTTCACCGTCCAGAGCGGGTGCTGGATATCATTGCTCGGGCGATAGTAAATGGAGCCCTTGGTCAGCGGGTTCTCATATTCAAGGTCGTAGATATCAACTGCAATAGGGGTATAGATCAGATCGCCGAAAACGGAAGAAGCCGTGGCGCCAGAACCAAACGAGGTACCGGTGGGAGGGCTCTTGAAATCGGTGATGGCATAGTTGAAGGTACCGGCGAACGTGAAACGGTTGCTCAGTTTCACGTTACCACCCAGGCCGAACGTATTCTTGATCAGGCGGTTACCGGGTGTGAAGCCTTCATCATCCATGTAGGTGTAGTTCGCGTTGATGCTTCCGTTGTTACCCACACCGGCATTCAAACCCACCGTGGTGGTCCGGATCAGGCCGGTCCGGAAGAAATTCTCCACGGACTGGGCAGGCTTGTAGGCGTACTTTGCTCCCTGGTATTGAGGGAAGGCAGCTGCCAGGCCAGCCTGGTTGTAGGGGTGATTCACGGAATCATAAGGACCGGGGGCCGGTTTGAATTGTGCGCCCCAGTTAGAGAAGAACGCGAAACCAAGGCTCTGCTCGAAACCACCGCCATAGCTCTGCTGGTAGTCCGGCAGGTTGGCAACCTTATTCACGAAGAAAGACTGGGAGAGGGAAATCTCCATTTTCTTGTTGGTCCTGCGGTTGGAACCGTTTTTGGTGGTTACCATCACCACACCGTTACGGCCAAGTTCGCCGTAAAGCGTAGTGGCGCTAAGGCCCTTCAGGACGTTGATGCTCTCAATGCTGTTGGGATCCAGGTCCAGGAAGCGGCTGGATGTAGTGTTGCCGTACTGGAAGTTTGCCTGGGCATTGGTGGAGGCGTCAAAAGGAACACCATCCACAACGAACAAGGGGGTGGATGTACCGGAAATGGTATTCACACCACGAATAATAATATTGGTACCGGAACCAGAAATACCACTGGAGTTGAGGATGTCAACGCCGGGGGCTTTACCCTGGAGCAGGCGTACCACGTCAGCTTCCGGGCGAAGTTCCAATGCTTTCTTGTCGACGGATGCCACCGCGTAACCGAGGGCTTTCTTTTCCCTGCGGATACCCTGGGCGGTAACCACAACTTCCTGCATCGCACCAGGCGTCTGCTTCATCGTCAGCGCGCCCAGTGAGGCTGAATTTGCGCGGATGTTGATCTTGTCATATCCTACATAGGATAATTCCAACATGGTGTTGGCTTCTCTTACAGGGAGCGAAAATGTACCGTCAGCCCCTGTCATGGTACCTTCCTGGGTGCCCGCGATTTTCACGGAAACACCCGACAAAGGCGTACCATCGGCATCGGTAATTCTGCCCTTAACCACTGTTTGCGCAAGTACAGATGTAATTGCAAAAAGCAAACAGCACACGATTAGTGTTAGTTTTCTCATGCAGTTGGTTTTTGATGATTGTCTAAAAATATCCAAAGAGCGAATTTAACAAAGAATTTAAATCAGACAAGTGCTTTTTACGAAATGCTGCTTTTCCAGCCGTTTATACCGGAAAAAAACCACTCCGCTTTATACGTACTGGCTATAAACATAGCCGTTTTTATCATATGTGAATATTCTAATATGCGATCGGTTGGCAGGAATGCCTGTATCATACATGCAAATAGGGGGAAAAATCCCCCTATTTGATGATAATAGTATAATTATTAGCTATTTAGACTCAAATGCCCCGGACTCCAGAAGGACAACCGTCGGGAAAACCCGAAAAAGAAGGCTCCATGTGCTTACTGTCTTAGATCCATGGCTTAATTCCGGTCCCGGGCTCCCAAAAACATGAAAATATACTGCACCAGGGTGACCAGGGAGGCCAGCGCTGCCACCACGTAGGTCATCGCCGCCCAATGCAGGGCGTCCTTGGCCTGGGGATGTTCCCGCTCATTGGCTACCCGGGTATGCCCCAGCCAGGCAAGGGCGCGGTTGGAAGCGTCAAACTCCACCGGCAGGGTCACCAGGGAAAAAACCGTGGTGACGGCAAACAGGATAATGCCCACGAGGAGCAGGGTTGGGAAAACCTTGATCAGCAGGATACCCGCCAGCAGCACCCACTGGATCAGGGAGGAGCTGACCTGCACCACCGGCACCATCCGGCTGCGGAACATCAGCCAGGGATAAGCCTTGGCATGCTGGACCGCATGGCCGCATTCATGGGCGGCTACGGCCGCCGACGCGATACTATTATTATTATATACCTCGGGACTGAGGTTTACCGTCTTGTTCAGGGGATTGTAATGGTCGCTCAGGAACCCGTCCACGGAAACCACCTTCACATCGTAGATCCCGTGTTCCCGGAGCATCTGTTCGGCCACTTCCCGGCCGGTCAGCCCAGACGACAGGGGTACCCGGCTATACGCACTGAATTTGGCCCGGAGCCGGTAAGAAACGAGCATACTGATGCCCACAAATAATAACGAAACCAACCAGATTGAATTCATGACTTTTTTTGTTTTGGGTTCTTTCCAAGGATTATATAGCATCAAATTACCCGCCATTTTGCCCCGGCCTGACAAGCTGTAAAATTGATCGAAAAAGGCGCCGTTTTGACAGTCAGCGTGGAGGGTTTTTGGTTCAACGCATCGCCTACTGACATATATACATATATTTTTTATTTAATTTGTTATGCTTTATTTGATAGCTAATTATATAAGCTTCATGGAAATATAAAGGACTGATAACGGATGCAGGTCCAGGGCCTCAAAAGTTATTCACACCTCCAAAAATTTATTTTGTAATGTGGTTTCAATTTGTAATTTAGTGCAAGAATTTAATGGGTTAGTAAGTAACAAGGGCCAGCGCAAGTTGGCCCTTTTACTTTTCCGGAAATACCCTGCACTTTTCACCCGCTCCTGCCGTGCTTTAACCTTCATCCCGCTGGTCTTACGAACGTACCTTTACCGCATGAGTAAAATCAAGAAAGCGTTTTTCTGCACACAATGTGGTTATGAATCGGCGAAATGGACGGGCAAGTGTCCGGCATGTCATGCATGGAACAGCTTTACCGAAGAAATCATCCGAAAGGAAGAAAACAAGGTCATGTATCCATGGCGTTCGGATGCGTCCAATGACCGGATCATGAAAAGCGTTTCACTGGATGACATTGAAAGCAATCCCGAAATACGCATCCTGACGCCGGACCCGGAATTGAATCGTGTGCTGGGTGGTGGCATCGTACCCGGAAGCCTGGTATTGGCAGCCGGTGAACCGGGCATCGGTAAATCCACGCTCTTCCTGCAGGTAGCCCTGCTCATGGAGAATATCCGGACATTATATGTGAGTGGTGAAGAAAGCGAACAGCAGATCAAGATGCGTGCAGACCGGCTGAAGAAAAAGCATGACGGATTTTACCTGCTGACCGAGACATCCTCACAGGTCATCTTCCAGGAAATCGAAAAAAGAAAACCGCAACTGGTGATCATTGATTCAATCCAGACGCTTCAATCGCCCTTCCTCGATTCATCACCCGGCAGCATCTCCCAGATACGCGAATGCACGGCCGAATTTCAACGCTTTGCCAAGGAAAGCGGCACCGCCGTGTTCCTGATCGGGCATATCACTAAAGACGGCAGCATCGCGGGGCCAAAACTGCTGGAACACATGGTGGACACGGTTTTGCAGTTCGAAGGAGACCAGCACTATGCATACCGGATACTGCGTACAACCAAGAACCGATTTGGCTCAACATCTGAACTTGGCATCTACGAAATGAGCGGCGAAGGCATGCAGCCGGTGGACAATCCATCCGATATCCTGATACAGCGCAAGGATGAACTGCTGAGTGGCATCGCCATCGGTGCCGGCATGGAAGGTCTTCGCCCGCTGCTGATGGAAGTGCAGGCATTGGTGACGCCTTCCGTGTACGGCACACCGCAGCGCACGGCCAGCGGTTTCGACCTGCGCCGGCTTCAACTCCTGCTGGCGGTACTGGAAAAAAGAGGCGGCTTCCCTTTCGGCACAAAAGACGTGTTTGTGAACATCGCCGGCGGACTGAAAATTGAAGATCCTTCCATTGACCTTGCCATGGTCTGTGCGCTGCTCAGTTCCATCGAGGACGTTCCACTCTCGCAAAAAATCTGCTTCGCCGGGGAAGTGGGACTCAGCGGTGAAATCCGGCCGGTGAACCGTATCGAACAACGCATCTCTGAAGCGGCGAAACTGGGATTCGAAAAAATCTTCATCAGCAAATACAACCGGGCGATACCCGCCCATGCCCAGGGCGCCATCCAGGTGGTCAGCGCAGGACAGGTAGAGGAAATCTACCGGTTGCTTTTCTGATTCGTGTACCCGTTAACGTTATACACCAGCCTTCTCAAAGGATTCTTCGTGCCCGCACTGATTCGCCACATATCTTCCTTTTCCCGCCACTGGATCGAAGACCTGGCGGGCATGTTTTTCCCCCAGCCCTGCACTTCCTGCGGGGAGGCTTCGCCATCGCCCCGGGTACCCGTCTGCCACCACTGCCTGGCGAGGCTGCCGGCCACCGGCTTCGAAAACCATGCAGGCAACCCGGTTGAAAAACTATTCTGGGGCCGGGTTTCCCTGCAGGCGGCCTGCAGCATTTTTTACTTCTCCCGGGGATCCGGCCTTCAATCCATGATCCATCACCTGAAATACCTCAACAGGCCCGATGTGGGCGTTTTCCTGGGCAGGCGGATGGGCGAAGCCCTGCTGCAGTCCGGCCGTTTCCGCAATATGGAGGCCCTGGTGCCGTTACCCCTCTACCCTGCCCGTCAACGGAAAAGGGGCTATAACCAGGCGGAATGCCTGGCCCGGGGAATGTCTGACGTAATGGCGATACCCGTTCTGGATTCCGTCGTGCGCCGGGTATCGAAAACAGACACCCAAACCCGGAAGAACAGGATGGAACGCTGGCAAAACGTAGCCGGTTCCTTCCAGGTATTCGCGGAGGCCATTCGCCCATACAGCCAGCTGCTGCTGGTGGACGATGTGGTCACCACCGGTGCCACCCTCGAAGCCTGCGGGACAGCCATCCTGGGCGCCGGTGGGATCCGGTTGGGCATCGCCACCCTGGCCTATGCCGACCGCTGACAACAATGCCTTAATTTTGAGCAACCACATGAAGAAAACCCTTTGCATCATATCCATATTTTCCTGTATCCTGGCCCTCCATTCCTGTACCAAGGAAGGGTTTACAGACAACCCGGAAGCCCGGCTCCGGATCTCCCTCGACACTCTGCGTTTTGATACCGTATTTACCACGGTGGGTTCCATCACGCAATCGCTCAAGATTTACAATGATAATGACCGCGACCTGCGGATCAGTCGCCTCCGGCTCGGCGGCGGAAATACTTCCTTTTTCGCCCTGAACGCAGACGGCATCAACAGCCGGGACATCAGCAACCTGGACATTGCAGCCGGGGACAGTATCTATCTCTTCGTGGCCGTTACCATAGAACCCAATGCGGACCTCCTCCCTTTTCTCGTACAGGACAGCATTGAAATAACCTGCAACGGCAACCTGCAGCATGTGCAGCTGGAAGCCTATGGCCAGAATGCAAGGTACCTGCGCAACACGGTCGTCCGGCAGGATACCCGCTTCACGCCTGAACTGCCCTATGTAATCCTGGGTGGACTTCGGGTAGACACCAACGTTACCCTCACGATAGATCCCGGCGTGCGCATATACCTGCATGCGGATGCGCCGTTGGTGATCGACGGCAGCCTGCAGGTGAACGGAACGCTTGCCGACAGCGTGGTGTTTCGCGGCGACCGGTTGGACCAGGACTACCGCGACCTCCCCGCCAGCTGGCCGGGCATCTATTTCAGGGCCGGCAGCACCAACAACCGCTTGCAGTACGCGAGGGTTCTCAATGCTTACCAGGCCATCGTTGCAGACCAGCCATCCCTGAACGCATCGCCCAAGCTGGAACTACTGGAATCCGTGATCGACAACAGCTATGAAACCGGCATCCTCGGTATCCGGTCGAGCATCCGCGCCGTGAACTGCCTGCTGAGCAATTGCGGACTGAACGTCCTGCTGGCCAACGGGGGCAACTATGAATTCACCCATAATACGGTTGCCAGTTATTCCAACGCCTACCTGCAACATAAAAACCCGGTATTGCTGGTGACCAACTGGGATAGCACCTCGGCCGGAGTAACCACCTATCCGCTGCAGGCCACTTTTACAAACAACATTTTCTGGGGCGATAATGGTACGGTGGAAGACGAAGTGGTGGTAAGCAAACGCGGAAACAATCCTTTCAGCGTGGAGTTCTTCAATAACCTGTATAAGGCAACACGCGACCCGGATTTCTCCACCCTCAGCAACAATATCCGCAACCAGGACCCGCTGTTCGACAGTATCCAGGTTTCCGCCCGCTATTTCGATTTCCGCCTTAACCTGAAACCTTCTCCCGCCATTAATAAAGGCATTCCCACCGGTACAAGCAAAGACCTTGAAGGGAAACCCAGGGATGCGGAACCGGACATGGGCTGTTATGAGAAACAATAGGGCTGAGACTTACCCGGAAGAGGGTATATTCCGGAATAACAACCTTTGTACATTTGTGTTGTTATATACCTACCCGCATAAAAAAAACGATTATGTCAAAACTCCTTTTTACAGCCATCAGCCTGCTTTTCATCACCAGCATACACGAGTTCAAGGTTAGCTCGCTCGATGGCGGCACCATTGATTTCTCCAAATTCAAAGGAAAAAAGATATTGGTGGTAAACACCGCGTCCGAATGCGGGTATACGCCCCAATATGCAGACCTGCAGAAACTAAGTGACGCGTACAAATCAAAACTGGTGATCGTGGGTTTTCCCGCCAACAACTTTGGCGGCCAGGAACCCGGCAGCAATGCTGAAATCAAGGAATTCTGTAAAAAGAACTATGGTGTAACCTTTCCCATGGCCGGTAAAGTATCGGTGAAGGGCGATGATATCCATCCCCTATTCAAGTGGCTCACCTCCAAAAATGAAAACGGCGTCATGGATGCCGAGATCAAGTGGAACTTCACCAAATTCCTGCTCGACGAGAATGGCAAACTCCTGGCCGTTTTCCCCAGCAAGGTGAACCCCATGGGTGAGGAGATTACGAAATATCTGAAATAGTTGCCGGTTGATGGTTGACAGTTGACGGTCAACTGCACTACCTTCGCAGGGATGAATTTCAAAGACGTCATTGGCCAGTCGCAGGTTTCCACACAGCTCCGCGGCATGGTGGAAAAAGGACGACTCAGTCACGCCCTCCTCTTTCTTGGACGGGAAGGCTACGGTGCCCTGCCCATGGCCCTGGCTTTCGCTCAGTACGTGGTTTGTGAAAAAGTGAAGATGGGCTCCACGGCGCCGGAAGAAGCCTGCGGAATTTGTCCTTCCTGTGTAAAGGCCAGCCAATACATTCACCCCGATATCCATTTCTCCTACCCGGTAGTGCCCCGCAAGCCGGGTGATAAGCCCGTGAGCACAGACTACGGTGCTGAATGGCGCGAGTTCATTTCCCTGCATCCCTATGGGAACGTTTACGACTGGCTGCAATTCGTCGGGGCAGAAAACAAACAGGGTAATATCACCGCCTTGGAATGCGCCGATATTTTACGCAAACTCAGCCTGAAAAGCTTCGAGAGCGGGTACAAAATCCTGCTGATGTGGATGCCTGAATATCTTGGCCAGGAAGGAAACAAATTGCTAAAGCTCATCGAGGAGCCTCCAGACCAGACCCTTTTCATCCTTGTGGCCGAGGAAGAATCCCGGCTGCTGCCTACCATCGTTTCCCGGACACAGTTGGTCCGTATACCGGCCATCGGTAAGAGCCACCTGGAGGAAGCCCTCATCGGGCGTGCCGGACTTCCGGCCGAAAAAGCCAGCCAGCTGGCAGCCGTCGCCGAAGGCAACTACCGGGAAGCCCAGCAAATCCTGCAGCATGCGGAAGAAGACTGGCTGGCCCTCTTGCGAGACTGGATGAATGCGGTACTTCGCACCGGCCCCATTGCACAGGTGAAATGGGTGGATGAAATGGCCCGGCTGGGTCGGGAAAAGCAGAAGCAATTCCTGCGATATGTCAATCATCTCTTTGAGGAAAGCCTCCGCCTGGGCATATTGGGCGAAGGCGTCAGCGGCCTGGCGCCCCATGAAAAGGACTTCTGCCTGAAGCTCAACAAGATCGCCGGACCCGCCCAACAGGAAGCCATCATCCGTGAAATGGATATGGCCGCATACTATATCGAGCGCAATGCCAACGCCAAAATGCTCTTCCAGGCACTGTCCATCAAATTATACCATATCGTAAAGGACAATTCAGTAATTTTGATACATTGAGGTTAATGAACCCCCGGCAAAGAAAAAAGCGGGATGGCTAGTGCGAAAGGTTTCCTGAACTGATCTAACGCTACACTTCATATGGCGGCATGGCCGCCGATGCTGACAGGCCCACGCGCGGAAGGGCATTGCTGCAGTTTGGTTTTCACGCGGAAGGCATACAGGATTTCCCCGCCCGGTTCATACCTCCCCACACGGCGCGCACAGCGCTTACTTAAACTGTATTTCCAATGGGATGCACATCCTGTGGTACAAATAATAACGGAAAACCCGGCGGTTGTAAAAGCAACGGCGGGTGCAGCAGTGGCGGATGCAACCGGCTGAATGTGCACGACTGGCTCGCCAACCTGCCGTTCAGCGATCCGGAAGGTTCCTGCCGCATCATTGAAGTGAGCTTCAACAATGGGAGTCGGAAGGAATTCTACCGCAACAACAGCTTGCAGGCTTTTATGAAAGGTGACCTGGTTGCGGTGGATGGCGTGGGCGGGTTTGACGTGGGTATGGTTAACCTTACCGGTGAATTGGTGAGACTGCAACTGAAGAAAAAAAGGGTCTCCGAAGATTCCCCCGAAATCAAGAAAGTACTGCGCAGCGCAAGCGATGTGGATATCCAGAAATGGAAAGAAAGCAAGGCCCGCGAAAGAGAAGCACTCGTCCGTTCCAGGGCCATCGCCCGGCAGTTAAAGCTGAACATGAAGCTCTGCGAAGTGGAAATCCAGGCAGACGGGCGGAAAGCTACTTTTTACTATATCGCCGATGACCGGGTTGACTTCCGCGAGTTGATTAAAGTGTATGCGGGTGAATTCCGGGTCAAGGTGGAGATGAAACAGATCGGCGCGCGGCAGGAATCCGCAAAGGTTGGTGGCATAGGCAGCTGTGGGCGGGAACTCTGTTGCAGCAGCTGGCTCTCCGATTTTAAAAGCGTAACCACCAGCATCGCCCGTTACCAGAACCTGTCCATCAACCAGACCAAACTCAGCGGCCAGTGCGGAAGGCTTAAATGCTGCCTGAACTACGAACTGGATACTTATCTCGATGCCCTTCAGCACTTCCCCACCCAGGCGGATGTGCTCGATACGGAAAAAGGAAATGCCATACTCGTTAAGAAAGACATTTTCAAAAACCTGATGTGGTATGTGTTGCCCGACAGTAACCGGCAATACCCCCTCAGCATTGAAACCGTACGGACCATAAAAGCCATGAACCAGAAAGGCATCAAGGCCACGGCTGTTGAATTCGTGGAAAGTGCCCAGGTTGCAAAGGCAAAGGAACCCGAAAACCAATTCGTGGAACTGGTAGGCCAGATCAGCCTCCGTAGCCTTGAAAAGCATTCACAAAAAAGGAAACAACGCGGGGCAGGCGGCCAGGGACGTGATGGCGGCAGGGACAGTGGCAGGTCACCACAGGGACGCGATGGTGAACGGCCAGCCCAGGGTCGCGATAGCGGCAGGGACAGTGGCAGATCACCCCAGGGACGTGGTGGCGAAAGGCCAACCCAGGGTCGCGATGGCGGCAGGGACAGTGGCAGATCACCCCAGGGACGCGATGGTGAAAAACCAGCCCAGGGGCGCGATGGCGGCAGGCCGTCGCAGGGACGCGGTGGCGGTCGGAATAACGGCGGCCGGGGAGGCGAAGCAGGAAAAAGCCGGGAAAATCCCCGTGAGGGCGGCAGGGAACAGAACAGGGAAAACCGCCAAGATCCCGGCAATCCCGGACAAGAAAGGCCCAGGCCTGAAGGCCAGCGAAACAGCCCCCCGAGAGGCGACCAGCGAAGGCAGGGCGGCCCACCGAAGGATAACCCCAACCAACCGGATAACAGGGAAAGCAATCCCAACCCATAAATGCTGATGAAATCCATGCTTGTTGCCGGCGTCACCATGCTGGCCTGGCTGATCTTTGCGCCGGGTTGCATGACTTTCCGTACTACGGATGAAACCGCTGTTAAAAAATTCAGCCGGAAAGGCATTGAACTCAAGACCGCAACCTACCAGGTCAACGGGACGGATATTCACTACGTCATGGCAGGTACAGACACGCTCCCAACACTGATACTGGTCCATGGCACGCCCGGAAGCTGGGGCGCGTTCGAAGATTACCTGGAAGATCCGGCACTGTTGCTTCATTACCGCGTGGTCAGCGTTGACAGGCCGGGCTTCGGTTACAGCAACTTTGGACAGGCCATGAACCTGGCCGACCAATCCGTTTACCTGATGCCGCTGCTCCGCGAAATTCATAACGGCAAACCGGTCTTCCTGGCAGGGCATTCCCTGGGTGGTCCCCTCGTAGTTAAAATGGCCGCAGACAATCCCGAAGCATTCCAGGGGATTATGCTGATCTCCGGTTCCGTGGATCCGGCCCTGGAACCGAAAGAATCCTGGCGCTATGTGGCCGAGAAATTTCCATTCCGGCTTTTCCTGCCGGGAGCCTTCAAACCCAGCAATACGGAACTGGTATATTTCAAGAAAGATGTGGTTGACCTCGCCGGCGATTTTTCCAAAGTGTCCTGCGATGTCTACCTGGTGCATGGGGCAAAAGACAGCTGGGTACCTGTAGGCAATGTTGACTATGCCAGGAAAAAACTGGTCCATGCCCGGCGTGTGGAAACCATGATCATCCCAGACGGCAATCACTTCATCCCATTTACCCGGCGGGCACAAATCGTGGATGCGTTGATTGGGATGGGGAATAAATAATGGTTCACGGTTCACCGAAAACTACCTCCCCATCGCCCGGTATATCTGCTCATGAATATTGCTGCGTACATTCATCCGCAACAATTTACTGCTCCCGTCCGGGTGCACACGGTTGGAAAGGAAGATGTAAATAAGTTCCTGTTCAGGATCGGCCCAGGCACAGGTGCCGGTGAATCCCGTATGTCCGAAGGTTTTGGGTGATGCGCTGAGGGTGGGATAAGGTTCTTTCCGGGTCAGGTTGTCTCGTTCAGGTTTGTCGAATCCCAATCCGCGGCGACTGTTCCCGCTCCCATAGGCGGTAAAACGTTCGATGGTGGAATCGGATAAGAGCCGCTTCCCGTTCATCACCCCTTTATTGAGCAGCATCTGCATCAGCACGGCTATATCATATGCATTGCTGAAAAGCCCGGCATGCCCGGCAACACCTCCGAACATCGCCGCTCCCGGATCGTGCACATATCCGCGGATCAGTTGTTGACGAAACTGCTTCTCCGCCTCCGTAGGAGCAATCCGGGACAACGGGTACTTTTCCAGTGGCCTGAACCCGGCCGTAACGAGTGCCAGGGGGCGATAGAATTCCCGCCGCACATATTCGTCCAGGGTATACCCGCTGATGGACTCCACAATCCTTCCAAGGAAGATGAAGTCATTATCGCTGTACACATAGGCCCCCTGTTTTTCCAGGGGCGATTGCAGAATCCTTTGATACATCGTGTCCCTCCATGCCGTACGCATGAACATACTATCGGCAACGGGTACCTGAAATTCAGGGCCGGGTGTCTTCGCATAGAAGCCATTCTTCGGAATACCCGTGATCGTATCGATGGTTTCGCGGTAGAAGGGTATCCACGCCTTCAGGCCTGCCTGGTGGAGCAGGATATCCCTTATCCGGAGACCTTCCTTATCGGTGCCACGAACCCCGGAAAGGTACTGGCCGAGGGTTTTATCGAGGTCCAGCCTGCCCTGGTCATACAGTTTCATCACACCCAGGGTGGTGGCGCAAATCTTGGTCACGGATGCCATGTCAAAGATGGTTTCCGTGGTCATCAACCGGGTGCTGTCGTAGGTATCGTATCCGAATGCCCGGTGGTAGACGATCTTCCCGGCCTTCGCCACCAGCACCACGCAACCGGGCGCCGCCTGTTGCCGTACGGCATCCTCTGCGATGGAATCCACCTTGTACAGCTGTTCGGCGGACATGCCCACGGACCTGGGATCCGCGTAGGACAGGGCCGTGAAATCCATCCCCTTCCCGGCGGGCATGGACGCATGAACGGATACGGGCAATTTACCCCGCGGATGCAACCGGCCTTCCAGGATATCAGCAGCCACCGCCTGCGTGACCGCCCCGTCTTCATAGCAATATAACAGGTTGGATGATTCCGGAAAGAAACGGGCGGCATATGGATTTCCAAAAAGCAATACCACGGCCGGTTTCGCTTCCCCGGCGCGCTTAACCAACTCTATCGCCGCTTCGCTCATGCCGAAGCGGTTGGCGGGGAAGCGGTTAAGTCCGTGTACCGCTACCACCACGGCATCATAGTCGCCGCGGATGCGCTGCAGGATGGAAGCGGCTTTTTCAGCCGGTTGCTGGTAATCCATGAAAAAAACATCGGCATTGTACACCTGCCGCATCCGCTGGGCGAACAGGTTGTCCCTGCGGGTACCCAGGGATATCACCGCCAGCCTGTTCCTAACGGTAACGGGTAACGGCAGTACCGATGGGTTCTCGTAACGGCCAAGGGTGAGTGCCGCTTCCGCCACCGCCCTGTGCAGGGCCGGGGATTCCCGGTTCAGGTCTTCTGCCAGGCCGTTGAGCGAAACCGGCTGTACATTCGCCAGTCCATAGCGGTATTTAGCGTGGAGGATCCTGCGGACGTGCATGTCTATATCCGATGGCCGGATTCTTTTTTTCTTGATCGCCTGCCTGATCTTCCTGATCACCGTGGGAACATCACCCGGAAGACATAGCATGTCATTCCCTGCCACCAGTGCTTCCACGGCGGCCTGCCCGTCCGGGAAATATTTGGTCACCCCCTTCATTTCCAGCGCATCGGTAAAACTGAGCCCCTGGAAACCAAGTTCCTTTCGAAGCAATCCATTGACATTGGCCGCGGACAGGGAAGTAGCCCGGTTGGCGGTATTGTCTATGCTTGGAATATAGAGATGCGCGATCATTGCGCTGCCCACGCCGGCCTGGAAAAGTTCGCGGAATGGATATAGTTCGAGGGAGTCCAGCTGGGCCCTGCTTTTACGGATCAGGGGAAGATCATAATGAGAATCAACATCCACATCGCCATGCCCGGGAAAATGCTTGGCGCAAGCCATGACGCCCTGGTCCTGCATGCCCTTCATGTACTGTATGCCCCATTGGGCTACCTTTTCCCGGTTCTCGCCGAAAGACCGGTCGTTGATAACCGGGTTATCAGGATTGTTATTGACATCCACCACAGGCGCATAGTTGACCTGGATACCCATGCGCTGGCATTGTTTGGCCACCCATTGTCCGTAGCGATACATCAGGGAAGGGTCCTGCATCGCTCCCAGCATCATTTGTCGCGGCAGCGGCGATACGCTATCCACCCGCATCCCTACCCCGGTCTCCGCATCGATCGAAATCAGCAGCGGCGTTTTGGCGATTGCCTGGAAGTGGTTGACAAGCGAGGCCTGTTTCACCGGTCCGCCCTGGAACAGGCATATACCACCCACGTTATATCGCCGCACCGCATCGTCCACCTGCTGCTCATAAAAAGTGACCGCGCGGGTTTTCGCGTCAATAGACGAAAGGCGCACCACCATGAGCTGTGCGATCTTTTCGTCCAGGCTCAGGGTATTAAAAACACTGTCCACCCACCGGTCGGCCGGCAAACTGCTGCGATGTTGGGAAAGCGCCGGAAAAAGGGAAAAAACAAGCAGTGAGAGGGTGAGGAGAGAGCGCTTCATACAGATAATCGTTGTATTTTTACCGGCTGTCTAAAAATAAGAAGATTTGTCCGACCTGATCCATTTACTGCCCGACCACATTGCCAACCAGATCGCTGCGGGCGAAGTCATCCAGCGACCGGCCAGCGCGGTTAAAGAGTTGCTTGAAAACGCGGTGGATGCGGGTGCCACGGAAATCAGGCTCATCATTCAGGATGCCGGCAAATCCCTCGTGCAGGTCATTGACAATGGCCGCGGCATGAGTGATACCGATGCAAGGATGTGTTTCGAAAGGCATGCCACATCCAAAATTAGCCGCATTGAAGACCTTTTCTCGATCCGAACCATGGGATTTCGGGGCGAGGCCCTTGCTTCCATCGCAGCGGTGGCGCAGGTGGAACTCCGGACCCGTCGGGCAGAAGACAACCTCGGCAGTTACCTCGAGGTGGAAAACAGCGGTGTACGAAAGCAGGAACCGGTGGCTTCCCCTGTCGGTACCAGTTTTTCAATGAAGAACCTGTTCTTCAACGTTCCCGCCAGGCGAAACTTCCTGAAAAGCAATGCCGCCGAAATGCGTCACATCGTGGACGAGTTCATCCATGTGGCACTTTCCTTCCCCGAAGTATTTTTCTCGCTATCCAGCAATGGCCAGGAAATCTATCACCTGGAAAAAGGCAGCCTGAAACAACGGATCACGCAAGTGTTGGGCAGTGCCTACGCGGCTAAACTGGTGGGCGTGATGGAGCAGACCGACTACCTGAATATCTACGGCTTCGTGGGCAAGCCGGAAGCGGCAAAAAAGACCAGGGGCGATCAATACCTTTTTGTCAACAACCGGTTTATCCGCAGTGCATACCTTAACCATGCCGTGATGAACGCCTTCCACGACCTGGTGCCGGAAGGGAATTACCCGCTGTATGTGCTCTTCATTGACCTGGATCCCGCGCAGGTGGATATCAATGTCCATCCCACCAAGCAGGAAATCAAATTCGAAGATGAAAAAATCGTCTACGCGTTTGTGAACGCCGCCGTGAAGCATGCACTGGCACAGTACAGCGTGGCGCCTACGCTCGACTTCGAACTGGACCCTTCCATCCAGCAGCTGGATGCGGTGTCAAAACCCTTTACGGAAGACAAGAAAGAAGCCGTAACCGGGAGTTCCCTGTTCCAGGCATTCACCCAGAAGCACCAGGCACATACGGTGCAACCGGCCAACAATTTCCGCGGCTGGCAATCCCTGTACCAACAGGCCAAGGGGGGGGCGGACCTTCCGGCGGCACCCACAGGGATGTCCTTTGGTGAGCAGAGCCAGCCGGGCCATATGCCTTCCACCCATTCATCTAAAAAGGAACATCCCCTTCAACTTTCAGAGGATATAAAGCCCTTCCAGCTGCACCAGGCATATATTCTTTTCCAGCATACGGAAGGGCTGGTGATGGTTCACCAGCAACTGGCGCATGAACGGGTCCTCTATGAACGCATGCGGCAGGCATCGGAAGGAACACCGATCGCCATGCAGCGCAGTCTTTTCCCAGCCGTGATGCACCTATCGCCGGCTGACGCAGCGTTGATGGCGGAACTCGTGGAAGACCTCAAACCCCTGGGGTACCTGGTTGAACCTTTCGGCAAGGACAGTTACGTCATCCAGGCAACGCCTTCGGGTATGGACCAGGGCAATGAGATCTCTGACCTGGAAGCCTTGCTTGAATCATACAAACATTTCAACCCAGACCTCAAATGCCCGGCCCGGGAGAAGCTGGTCAGGAGCCTGGCAGCCCGCCAGGCGACCAAGGCTGGAACCACGCTTTCCGAAAGAGAAATGCGTTCTTTGGTGCTGGACCTGTCTGCCTGCAACCAGCCCAACCTGTCTATTAACGGGCAACCCGTTTACGTTATCCTGAGGAAAGAGAGCCTCGAGAGAATGTTCAGGGGATAGTTTTCACTTCTCATCCCGCATTCGCGGGATTTCGCTCCGCTCAACCTCCCACCTCTCACCTCTCACCTAGTACCTATCCATCACGTCCCTCAACACCTTTTCCATTTGCAGCCTGATCTGGCGTGTGGATGAACGGTGGTTGTTCACCATGAACGAAAATACGAGCCATTTGCCGCTGCGGGCCTGCACATATCCGCTAAGGGCAATGACACCGGACAGGGTTCCGGTTTTCGCAAAAACTTTCCCCGGCCTGTCTGCAAGAAAGGTACTTAGGGTACCCTTCCCTGTTGTAGGGAATACGGCCTGGATCCGTTCCATCCCAAATTCCCCTATCATCTTATCAAGCATCCATACAAAATCCATCGGTGTAAAAAGGTTGTACCGGCTCAGCCCGCTTCCATCCGCCCATCGAGGCATATGGGGCATTGCCTGGAGATCTGTTTGCAGGATCCGGTTGATCACTGCGCCGTCATTCATTTCACCGAGCAATCCATACCCGGCCATCAGCAGGACCTGTTCCGCAAAGAAATTATCGCTCCGGTGCATCATCGGGCGCAACAGGGAATCCACGGGTTGAGAGTAGACAGCCCTGCGTTCCATGCGCCGGATAAAACCCCGGGCCAGGCTGCTGTCCATCAGGCGGATATCCGCATGCAGGCTGTCGCGCACCAGGGTGAGGGCAGATTGAAGCCCCTGGGTCAGGAATGGGACGTCCACCATCGCCTTTGCCTCCCGGCCCTGCGTGATGACAAAATGGTTCTCCTCCCTCAGACGGTTTACGTCAAATACGCCGTCTGATTCCGGTGGTGCAAAGTCCACGGGCCAATTCACTTCCGGTTCACTATACACGAAGATGTCCAGGGTGTCGCCGGGATAAGATGGGTTCTCCTTGCGGGACACCGTCTGGTACCATCGGATGACGTTACCGTACACGGGAAAGGGACTGCGCTCAGCCATATAATAAGCGCTGTAATCGTCCCAGCTCCAACCGCTTCCCAGCGCATGACTCTTCCATGCCAGATCCGTGATATAGACAGGCTTGCCGGCAGACCGGAGAAAATCGGATACCGGCTGCCGCTGATAGTCGGGGTGGAGGAACGTGGGATCTCCGGTGGGCAGCAATAGTATGGCGGTATCCAGGTCTATCCATTCCATCGCCCGGATATCCGGTCCCAGGTACTTCATGCCCGCATAGCAGGAAATGATTTTTGTGTTGCTGGCCGGGATGAAATATTTATCGCCCTGGCTGTTGATGAGAAAGACCTTCGCTTCGGGATCATAGAGGCTGAAACCCGTATGCGCATGCCTGAAAACAGTATCCTCCAGGTGCTTCAAAACCGGGTCTGAAACGGGCTTCCTGGAAGCACTGCAGGAAAAGAGCAGCAACAGGGCTGGAAAAACTATGATAGAACAAGGAATACCGGAAAAAAGGCGATGCATGGCAGATATTTCAAATGAAAATACCCATTTTAACCAAGTGAAAGATACCGTGTAATGCCCAGGCGAACAGAAATAAGACATTTCAACCGGTTGCTTCTACCGCTGCTGCTGATCCTGCTGCTCGTTGGATTTGGCGTTGGCGGGTATATGCTCATTGAGGGTTATACATTCGTGGAAGCCACGTACATGACCATCATCACGGTCGGTTCCGTTGGATACGAGGTAGTGCATCCGCTTAGCAAGGGAGGCATGATTTTCACCACCGTCCTGATTGTATTGAACCTCGCCGTTTTCACCATTTTCATCACCATGATCACCCGCTACTTCGCCGACGGCGAATTCCAGCGGGAGTATAAATTCATGACCATGCAAGAACGAATTGAAAAGTTGCACAACCACGTTATCATCTGTGGGCTGGGCCGGAACGGGCAGGAAGCTGCGCAGGTGCTGCATACCAACCAGATTCCTTTTGTTGTGCTGGAGGAAAAGGAGATCGAACCGAACCTTCCTTTTGAACTTAAGTATTTCCTTACCGGGGACGCCCGCAATGATGATGTGCTCCAGCAAGCCGGCATCAAGAATGCCCGCGCACTCATAACCACGCTGCCGGTTGACGCGGACAACCTTTATGTGGTCCTTACGGCCAAACAGGAAAATCCCGGTTTGAGGATTATCAGTCGCGCTTCCCAAATATCTTCCGTGAACAAGCTGAAGATTGCCGGCGCCACCAACGTGATCATGCCTGACAAGATCGGGGGTGCGCATATGGCTACCCTCGTGATGCACCCGGATATCCATGAACTGATCTCCCTCATGACCACCCGTAACAATGCAGGCTTCCGCATCGAGGAGCTGGCTGTGAAGATCCACCAACCCTTGGGCAAACTGAATCTATGGCAGTCCACCGGCTGTACGGTACTGGGCATCAAGCACCAGAAGGATTACCTGCTCAATCCCCCACCGGAGCACGAACTGATGACAGGTCAAAGCATCATCGTCATGGGCAGTGAAGTGCAGATCAGAAGAGTCAGGGAAATGATATGAAGTACGATTTTAGAAGTTAGAAGTGAGAAGTATTGAACGCACTTCTAACTTCTAACTTCTAAAATCTAACTTCTCTCCTGTGCCCGCAACCATCTTTCCGGGATCTCATTGCTGCTGGCCTGGAGGTAGTCCTGGTAGGAACAGGCGATAAACTGGCGATTGGGAAGCTGCATCCACCACCGCCCGGTTTTTTTGCTCTGCATGAATACGGTATCCACTTCCGCGAACGCCGTGTGGAACTCATAGAAATTTTCGCGGTCGTTCAGGAGCGCTTCCGTCAGGCCCTTGTGGCGTCCATCCACGAAATACCAGATCATCTGGGCCACCTGCTTCGCGCTGAGCTGCTGCAGGTCGCTCTCCACATCATACCCATAAATCCCGATCGAACTGAGTTCCGGGCTCATACCGCAATAACGGGTAAGCGTACATGCTTCTTCACCGGTCAGGCCGTTGGGCGAGGTATAATTGGAGAGGGCCGCTGCAAACTGCAGCGCCGCGATATCCACCGTAACCATCTGGGAATTCCTGACCACCGGTTCCATTTCATCCATGTTTTCCTTGACGTGCCCCACCCGGAAGCAGTCAAACCGGAGTTTGTCCATGGTTTCCAGCATATGCGGGTGCACGAAATAACTCTGGAAACCGATATGATTATAATGGCGTATGAAATTCGGTTCGCCGGTAAGCATCTCCATCAGGAAGTTCTGGCTTTTCTGCTGCACGTCCGTGGCCAGGTTGATCAGTGAATCGATGCCCGTGACTTCAATGATCCTGTCCAGGCTTTTATAGGCGTCATACTGTGCAAGGGTAAGGTCGTGCGAGCCACCGAGGATCACCACCGTCTTGCCCGCTTCCAGGAGTTCGGCCACCACCGTCTTGAGTGCCGCATACGTATCCTGTAATGTGGCGCCCTGCCGTATATTTCCCACGTCCGCCAGCTTCACGTCCGGGTGCCAGTAGTAGAGGGAATAAAACTGGTGGCGAATGGCATCCGGTCCGGACGGGTCTGTGTAACCAGCCGCATGGCCCCTTGCCTCGCCGCATCCCACCAGCACCAGGTCTGCCTCTTCCAGGTCCGGAAACTCGTTCTCGTAGACCCGGATAAATTTCCCGATCTGCCCTTCTCGGTATCCTTCATCGTGACTCAACAAAGCCATGTCCAGGGGATGAAGGAAATCGGTGATCTGGAAAAAG
>JALOMP010000184.1 GCA_025455365.1 Chitinophagaceae bacterium
TTCCTCCCTGAAAACGATCATTATGCTCCAGCGGGAATTGCTGGAATTGTCCGGTAAAACAGGAGACGAAGGGACCAACGCCCTCATGAGCGACTATATCCGGGCACAGGAGAAACTGGTTTGGATGTACAGCGCTTACCTTGGGAAATAATCACAGGAAGCCTTTTACTTTTAACTTTTCGACACCCGCTGCATCCATTTCCAATGCGATATAAACAGGATGGCAGCGATGAAAATCATCAGTCCGCTGAGCAGGATCGCTTTGTTTGAGTCGTGACGCACTTTCGTGATTTTTTCACTGCGCGCCGCCTCGTACATGGCTTTGAGGGAAGTTTCATCGGGCATATAGGATTCCTTGTTGCCGGCGGTTGACTGGCCGAAGGATTTCATTACATCCAGTTTATAATTTTCGTACGAAGCCAGGCTGGGCGATCCGGGTGGCGTATATCCGGAGTGCAGAGGATCCCCCAGGTCCAGGATCGCATTGACAAGACCGGTCATAGAAATCAGGAACGTAATTACCGCAACCAGGCAAACCGAGTATCCGTATATCTGTGCACCAACCCTCGTTGATTTTTCCATGGCGAACTTTTGCTGTAAAAGGTATGGAGTTACTATTTACAGTACCATGACAGCCGTCATGATGCGTTTAGTGTCCGCGTCGGTCCATGCAAAGACAAGCTTTTTACCGGATAGGGTCATCTGCGGAAATCCTGCTGATCGTGCGGCGCTGTTTTTCGAGATGAAATATACCGGTCCCGTTTCACCGTCTGCATGCACGGCACGTGCGAGTATTTGACCACCCTCCATCCAGCTTACCATGGCTGTTGAAGAGTCTGCCAGGACCAGGTCTACCCGGCCAAGTGGTAAACTATCGTGCACGCGTATTTTCTCCCTGAAACTGCGTCCACCGTCCGATGAGAATGCCGTGTAAACGCCCGCGCTATTCTTTGCAGACGTGAACCACGCCACCGCAGCCCGATTCCCATTAACTTCCAGGTGGGGTCCATTCACCGGGCAGCCGTTGATGATCCATTGGTCGAGGCTGACTGGTTCAGGGGTCTGCCATTTTCCATCCAGCATACTTGCTTTCCAGATATCCCTTGTTTCATTTTCCGACCGATCCCTGTAAACCACCACAGGCCCCGAACTACCAACGGCAATGGATGTCTGGCAACAGTCGCAAGTCCGGTTGTCAACCTCAGATTCCCCGGTCTTCCGGCCCGCCGTATCAAATGTTGCCACCCGAAGGGTCATGGCACCCCCACCGTGACCTTCATGGTCGTGGCTGCCGGCTGGCATGGGCTTGGTAAGCCTGCCGTCCAGCCAGCTGACGAGGAATCCTTTTCCCGGATAAGGGGCGATGGATACGAATCCATGTTCAGCTTCTTTGCCATCCTCATTCAGTGTAACCGGATCTGTCCAAATTACGCCACCGTTGGAGGTGGACATCATGATATCATATGCATAGGTGCCTTTCCCGCTTTTCTGCAGCCAGGTGGCCATGAAATGTCCCTCGCCATCAGTTGCCATTTGCGGGTAGTCGGCCCAGTTTACAAACCAGTTTCGCCCCGAAGCAATCGTCACGGGCGTGGTCCAGGCGGAATCCGCCAGCCTGGCGAATTGTAGCCGGTGGGTCAGGGAGTCTGTGGTTTCGATCCAGCTCAGGTATACCTCGCCGTCCGGAGATGTAAACAGGAATGGCTCTCCCTGTTGTGCGCCTGCCTTGGACTGTGGAAGAGGAACAGGCGACAGGTTTGCGGGGATTCGCTTGGGTACCGGAACGCTGCTGTCTTGTTGGTTGCTGGCCGGGTTAGAACAAGCAAAAAGCAGGATCAGGAGTAGGGGAGTCAGCGATTTCATCGGGCAAATGTAATTCTCCGGGAGATCATTTGGTCATTCCCCGCAGATTGCCTTTGAAGGGTTATCTAGAAAACACTACATCGGTATTCCTGCCCGGTAGTCAGGAGCAGGAATAAAAAAACCGGTTCGTTGATTAGAACGACCCGGTTATATGTTTTTACCGTCAACCGCGAACCGTGAACCGACAACTGATTTTAATACCTGTAATGGTCAGTCTTGAACGGACCGCTCTGGGGTATACCGAGGTACTCGGCCTGGGCAGGCGTCAGTTCATCCAGTTCAACACCAATCTTGGAAAGGTGCAGGCGGGCAACCTTTTCATCGAGGTGTTTGGGCAGCACGTATACTTTGTTCTCGTATTTGCTGTGGTTGTTCCAGAGTTCGATCTGGGCAAGGGTCTGGTTGGAAAAGGAATTGGACATGACGAAACTGGGGTGACCTGTAGCGCAGCCCAGGTTCACGAGACGTCCTTCCGCGAGCAGGATGATATCCTTGCCGTCGATATTGTAAAGGTCAACCTGCGGTTTGATCGTATCCTTCGTGTGTCCGTAGTTGTTATTCAGCCAGGCTACATCGATCTCGATATCGAAGTGGCCGATATTGCATACAATGGCCTTGTCCTTCATGTTGCGGAAATGCGTGCCTGTGATCAGGTCGCGACAACCAGAGGCGGTTACCACGATATCAGCTTCTTTCACGGCATCGGCCATCTTCTTAACTTCGAAACCGTCCATGGCGGCCTGGAGGGCGCAGATCGGGTCGATTTCCGTAACGATTACCCGGCAACCGGCGCCGGCCAGGGAAGCGGCGGATCCCTTACCCACATCGCCATAACCACCCACCACGGCAACTTTACCGGCCAGCATTACATCAGTGGCGCGACGGATGGCATCCACCAGGGATTCCTTACATCCGTACTTATTGTCAAATTTGGATTTGGTAACGGAGTCATTTACGTTGATGGCGGGCATGGGCAAGGTGCCTTTTGCCACGCGCTCATATAAACGATGCACGCCCGTAGTGGTTTCTTCAGAGATGCCTTTCACGTATTGAACCAGCTCGGGGTATTTGTCTAGTACCATATTGGTCAGGTCACCGCCATCATCGAGGATCATGTTGAGGGGACGGTCGGCGCCGCCAAAGAACAGCGTTTGCTCGATGCACCAGTCGGCCTCTTCAATCGTCTGGCCCTTCCATGCATATACACCTATTCCTGCGGCGGCGATGGCTGCGGCAGCATGGTCCTGGGTTGAGAAAATATTGCAGGAACTCCATTTCACTTCAGCGCCCAGGGCTACGAGGGTCTCAATGAGCACAGCCGTCTGGATCGTCATGTGGAGACATCCGGCAACGCGCGCACCCTTCAGTGGTTGGGAAGGACCATACTCGGCACGGATAGCCATCAGGCCGGGCATCTCAGCTTCTGCGAGGCGGATTTCCTTACGGCCCCATTCGGCCAGGGAGATATCTTTTACCTTATAGGGAAGTGAAAAATCGATCTGGGATTTGGCGATGGTAGACATAGTCATTTGAAAATTTCGGCAAAAGTAGCCATTTCAGACGGCAATGCCCAATTTCATTGCCTGTTTCATGGCAACTTGTGCAAGATCACTGTTGATTTTCAAGCCTTTTTCTCAACAGCGTGGCCTCCGAATTCATTTCGCAGGGCGGCAACCACTTTCGCGGGGAAATTCTCGGCGTCCTGGCTCTGGAATCGCATGAGAAGGGAAAGGGCGATGACCGGGATGGACACTTTCCGGTCCATGGCGTCTTCAACCATCCACTGGGCTTCGCCGGATGCATGGGCGATGCCCCTGATACTGTCCAGCCCGGGATCTTTCCGGAGAGCGCTCTCGGTCAGTTCCATGAGCCAGCCCCTGACTACAGAACCCTGGTTCCAGAGTTGGGCGATGTCCGCGAGATTAAGGTCCATGCCGGAAGCCCTCAGGTGGCTGAACCCTTCGGCAATCGACTGCATCATTCCATATTCAATGCCGTTATGGACCATTTTTGTGAAATGCCCACTGCCGGAGGGGCCGCAGTACAGGTATCCATTGGGAAGAGAAATCGACCGGACTATCGGTTCAATATAAGCAAATGCTTCCCGCCTTCCGCCTACCATCGCACATATACCATGGCGTGCACCGGATGTACCGCCGGATGTGCCGCAGTCGAGGTAATCGATACCATGGGCCAGCGCTTTTTCAGACCTGGCCTGAGATTCCTTGTAATTTGAATTACCCCCGTCAACAATAACATCGCCCTTGCTGAGCAGTAAAAGGACTTCTTCCAGGATTTGATCCACGATTTTTCCCGCGGGAACCATCAGCCAAACGATTTTCCTTCCTTCGAGGCTTTGGATGCAATCTGCCACGCTTTCTTTGGTGTTGATGCCATCACGCTGGATGGCGAGCCTGGTTTCAGGGTTTGGATCAAACCCCACTACCGTATGCCCTTTATCGCGCATGTTCAAAGCGAGGGGGTAGCCCATTTTTCCAAGTCCGAGGAGGGATAGCTGCATGAAATATCAGGTTTGCATGAAAGTGTTAAGCTACGTCAAAACTTGCGGCCAAAGTACAAAAAAGCCAGCGCAGCAGGAAGCGAATGGGTGTGTTCGATTGTATGGAAAACAAAGAGACCTCCCGAAGGAAGCCTCTTTGCGGTATCGCAGATCATTCCAGGTGCCACTTTATTATTCCACCACCAGACGCTTAATACCGTAGTAACCTTCCGCTTGCATCCGGTAATAGTAAACACCTTTCGTCAATGTCCGGGTATCCAGTTCGAGCGCCTGGTCGCCTGCTTCCTGTATATCATTGATCAGCAAGCGGACCAATCTTCCCTGGATATCATAGAGGCCAATGGTAACCTTAACCCGTTTCGGTAAACTGTACCGGATCTTTGTCCATCCATTCGATGGGTTCGGGGCATTTTGATAAAGGGTAAACTGCTTGGACGCCCTGTTCCCATTGATTGCCGGGTTGGTATTGGTATGATCCTGGTCGAGCATGCCCGACTGTCCCGGTAAACCTGAACTTCCGGGTATTATGGTATTGAAAACCACATCCACGAAGTAGCCTTCTTTCAGGTAAGTCCCGTTCGGGAATACAGGTACGGAGAAATAGACATATACACCATTGTCCGCCCCTGGGGCATCCGCCGGTGCCGTCAAAGGTCCGTTGACGATGCTATTCGCAAATTGATTGGCCGTTACACTGTAATAACCCTGGCTGCTGTGGTAGCTCACAATGTAGTCGGTTCCGGCCGTGATCGCCACTGGTGTTTGCAGGGTGACAGTCTGCCAGCCGGATGTCGTTTCATTCGTGTACACAGCCGTTGCCAGCAAGGTGCCGGAACTTGTGTGCAGTTGCCCTGTATGGGTGCCGGTGTTACCGGCGCCTTTATAAAAACGCAGGGCCGTAACATAGCCACTTACATTCGAGCGGAATCGCGTACCGACCACGATGCCAATCGTGTTGTCCCGCTGGTTGGATATCGTCGGCAGTTGGGTTGTATAGATAGTGCAGGGACATGGATTTACCACGGTGCTCACGGTAACCGTGATGGCATTGGCTGCAGGGGCGGTCCCCGTTGCTTCTGTATTTCCAGCAATGTCGATTGCGCGTGATTTGATGGTTACGCTTCCCGTGGCAACCGGCGTCCAGGTGTATGTCCAGTTGGTCGTTCCGCTGGCCGTTTGCCAGGTAGTACCGCCATTTACGGAAACTTCCACTCTATTCAATCCACCGGCATCAGAGGCAGTACCTGTAATGGTTACCTGCTGATTCACAGGCGTACTGGCGCCATTGACGGGACTGACAATGTTTGACACCGGTGCTGTCAGGTCGGCTGCTGCGGTCGTGAAGCTCCATGAATAGTCGGTTGCCATGGCATTACCGGCCAGGTCTGCGATACCTCCACTTCCGCCTTTCAACGTGACGGTGTACTGCGTGCTGTTACCCAACGGGCTTGAAGGCGTCAATACGAGGCTCTGGCTTCCTGCCGCGTAATTGACAGCAGCCGATACGGTAGTACCGCCCGACTGTATGTATGCCGTTGTGCCCGAAATTGTGGCGGCGTTCAGTGCCTCGCTGAAAACAGCCGTAACCGAACTGTTGATGGCCACATTTAAAGCATTGGCTAGCGGGTTTGTGGAACTCACCACCGGCCTAATGAGATCCGGATTGACCGTTAC
>JALOMP010000185.1 GCA_025455365.1 Chitinophagaceae bacterium
TCTCACAGACGCTTCAAACGGCAATGCGCTGGGCGTTGACTGGGAAGATGGCTCAAGCCATGACGACCTGGAGTCTTCCGAAATGCACCTCGTGGTTGGTAAACCGGTTCAATTAGTGATCAACGCCCAGGATGTGATCCACGACGTGGGCCTTCCGCATTTCCGGTTGAAAATGGATGCGGTTCCCGGTATACCCACCACTATCTGGTTCACGCCGAAGTATACCACGGCGCAGATGAAAGAAATCACCGGCAACAAAGACTTCGTATACGAAATCGCCTGCGACCAGATGTGTGGTGCAGGGCATTTCTCCATGAAGGGCCTGATCATCGTGGAGACACAGGAGGAGTATGACAAGTGGCTGGCCCAGCAAAAACCGCAGTATGCCAAAGTGATGGAAGAAAAGGGCGCAACCACACCTGCACCCGCAGCTACGGCTCCTGCAGATTCCACCCGCACCACGGCTGCGGGCATGGCCGGCAAACCGATCGCACAACAACTGACGAAATAAACATCATTCACGTCCAGCAAAACGTATTCACATGAGTATCGAAACCACGCAGCATGGTCAACAGGGGGTAGTGACGGCACCGGCTCATGACCACCATGAGGCGCACCATGCGCACCACCACGAGGAATCGTTCATTTCGAAGTATGTGTTCAGCCAGGACCACAAGATGATTGCCAAGCAGTTCCTCATCACGGGTATGATCTGGGCCATCATCGGGGGTCTTTTCTCCGTTTTGTTCCGTTTGCAACTGGGTTACCCGGAGATGACCTTCCCGTTCCTGGAAGACATTTTCGGTAAATGGGCTGCGGGTGGTCGCATCACGAATGAATTCTACTACGCGCTGGTAACCATGCACGGTACCATCCTCGTGTTCTTTGTACTGACAGCCGGCCTGAGCGGCACTTTTGCCAACCTCCTGATTCCGCTGCAAATTGGCGCAAGGGATATGGCATCGCCCTTCCTGAACATGCTGTCTTATTGGTTTTTCTTCCTGGCCAGTGTGATCATGTTTGCGTCCCTGTTCATCCAGACAGGACCTGCTGCAGGTGGATGGACGATCTATCCCCCGTTGAGCGCTCTCGGGCAGGCCAGCGAGGGTTCCAAACTCGGGATGGATTTCTGGCTGGTATCCATGGCCATGTTCATCGTGTCTTCCCTGCTGGGAGGCCTGAACTATATTTCCACGATTCTGAATATGCGGACCAAGGGCATGTCCATGACACGCGTACCGCTGACCGTATGGGCGATCTTCTTTACGGCCGTGCTGGGGGTGCTGTCTTTCCCGGTACTGCTGTCCGGCGCGATCCTGCTCTTGTTCGACCGCAACCTGGGAACAAGTTTCTACCTGTCTGACATCGTTGTCAAGGGCGAAATCCTCCCGAACGAAGGCGGTAGCGCCATTCTTTTCCAGCACCTGTTCTGGTTCCTCGGGCACCCGGAGGTATATATCATTCTCCTGCCCGCCATGGGTATGGTGTCCGAAGTGATGAGCGTAAACGCGCGCAAGCCGATTTTTGGTTACCTGGCGATGGTAGGGTCTATGTTTGCCATCTGCCTGCTGGCCTTCCTGGTATGGGCGCACCATATGTTCGTCACCGGCCTGAACCCCTTCCTGGGGGCCTTCTTCGTGTTGCTGACCCTGCTGATCGCGGTTCCATCCGCCATCAAAGTGTTCAACTGGCTGACCACCCTGTGGAGGGGTAACCTGCGTTTTACGCCGCCGATGCTGTTTGCGATTGGTTTCGTGAGCCTGTTTATTTCCGGTGGTCTGACTGGTATCTTCCTCGGGAACTCCACCCTGGACCTCCACCTGCACGATACGTATTTCGTAGTGGCACACTTCCATATTGTAATGGGTGTGGCGTCCTTCTTCGGCATGTTCGCCGGTGTTTACCACTGGTTTCCCAAGATGTATGGCCGTTTCATGAATAATACCATGGCCTATATTCATTTCTGGGTAACTTTTATCGGTGCCTACCTGATCTTCTGGCCCATGCACTACAGCGGCCTGGCAGGTATGCCCCGCCGTTATACCGACTACAGCAACTGGGAGTCTTTCAAGCAGTTTGCGGAAATGAACCGGTTTATCAGCACCGTGGCGATGGTTGTCTTCGCGGTACAGCTGCTCTTCGTATTCAACTTCTTCTATTCCATCTGGAAGGGCCGCAAGGTCACCAGCCAGAACCCTTGGGGTTCCAACACGCTGGAGTGGACCACGCCGGTGAACCCCGGTCACGGAAACTGGCCCGGGGAGATTCCCGAAGTGCACCGCTGGGCGTATGACTACGGCAAGGACGGAAGGGAGTATATCTCCCAGGTAGAGCCAATCGGTGAGGGTGAATCCAAACATTAATTTCGGTTGCCCGGCTTCCCGAGCAAGGGAGTCCGGGCAATCCTTATAGATTTTTGACAAAGCGATGCAGAAAGATGTGGAGGCGACAGCGGAAGGGTCTGTGTTATCAGGAAAGCTGAAGGATTATTACCAGCTGATGAAGTTCACCCTGAGCTTCACGGTGGTTTTTTCTTCCGTGGTTTCCTACCTGCTGGTGCCCGGGGTGTCGTTCAGCATCGTTTCAGTTCTTTTACTTTTTGCAGGTGGATTGCTGGTAACAGGTTCCGCCAACGCCATCAACCAGGTGTCTGAAAAGGACACGGACGCGATGATGAAACGGACTTCCTCGAGGCCCGTTGCAGCCGGTCGGATGAGCGTGGATGAAGCCTGGACCTTTGCGCTGGTGACCGGCGTTGCCGGGATATTTATCCTGGGATACTGGTTCAACTGGACTGCCGCGGCCCTGTCGGCTTTCAGCCTTTTTCTCTACGGGTTCATTTATACCCCGTTGAAAAAAGTGCATTCGATAGCCGTCCTGGTAGGTGCCATTCCCGGGGCCCTTCCCTGCCTGATTGGCTGGGTGGCCGGAGCCGATACGTTCAGTGCCGGCGGGTGGATCCTGTTCGCGTTGCAGTTTTTCTGGCAGTTTCCACATTTCTGGGCGATCGCCTGGGTGGCATATGCGGACTATAGCAAGGCGGGGTTCCGGTTGCTTCCTTCTACCGGGGGACCCACCAAATATGCCGCTGTGCAGGCCATCCTTTACTCCGTGATCCTGATACCTATCGGCGTGATGCCATACGTTTTCGGGATGAGCGGTGCGGTAAGCCTGGTGATCGTGGCGGCGGCCAACCTGTTCATGCTCTGGCAGTGTATCCGGCTATACCGGGAAATGGATGTAAGGGCGGCCAGGCGTGTGATGTTCAGTTCGTATATCTATCTTCCCGTGGTATTGCTGGCACTGCTGGCAGACAAAGCGGGGTAGGTTAAATGATACTAGATGGCAGAAGTGATGAATGTACAGCGAAAGAAAATCCATCCCCACAAGTTCACGCTGTGGGTGGCCATTGGAAGCATCATCATGATGTTTGCTGGCCTCACCAGCGCGTTCATTGTAAAGCGGAGCCAGCCGAACTGGGCCATGCTGGAAATTCCCCGGGTATTCTGGGTGAGCACCCTGGTAATTCTTGCCAGCAGCGTGACCATCCAGCTGGCAGTGAAATATTTCCGGGAACGGAATATGGATCGCTACCGGAGCATGCTCACAACCACCGCGGTGCTGGGTTTTATATTCCTGGTGCTGCAGGTGATCGGGTTCATGCAGTACCGCTCGATGGATATCAGGCTCGTAGGAGCCGGTTCGAACGCGTCTTTTTCTTTTGTGCTGGCCATCGCCGGCCTGCATGGCCTGCATGTCATCGGCGGGGTGATCGCCCTGGCGATCATCGCGATAAGGTCCAACAGCACGAGGAGAAGGAACTACAGCCCGGTGCCGGTGGAAGTGGCTGCCACATACTGGCATTTTGTTGACATACTCTGGATCTACCTGATCCTGTTTTTTAACTGGATGAAATAACGATAACAGAAACCTTTATACAACTAAACTGACATGGCAACAGCCCAAGCACAGATGGAGACCAAATGGTGGAGTGGCGGTAAAAGCCCCTTCAACGTGGAGTATGGCAAACTTATGATGTGGTATTTCCTCATGAGTGACGCCTTCACCTTTGGCGCCTTCCTGATTTCTTACGGCACCATCCGTTTCAGCCAGAACTACTGGCCGGATCCGAACAAGGTGTTTAACGCATTCCCTTTCGCGGGACATGCGAACCTTCCGCTGGCTTTCGTGAGCCTGATGACCTTTATCCTCATCGTGAGCTCCGTGACCATGGTTCTCGCCGTTCATGCCGGGCATCATATGGATAAGAAAGGCGTGGTCAAGTGGCTGGCCTGGACCATCGTAGGCGGCATCGCGTTCCTTGCCTGCCAGGCCTGGGAATGGACTCACCTGATCACCGGCCACCATGCCGTACTGATGGATGGCAAAATCCAGGAAATTGGCACCACCGTTTCCATGAACCCCTGGGGTGCCGAAGTACCGGGCATGCTGCACAACGGCGAGCATGTCACCAAACCGGGACCGGTGGCATTCGGAGGATATTTCTTCGGCATTACCGGTTTTCACGGTTTCCACGTACTCTCCGGGGTGGTGATCAATATCGTCATGCTGGTGATGGTGATGAACGACGTATTCGAGCGTCGTGGACATTACCTGATGATTGAGAAAGCAGGCCTCTACTGGCACTTTGTGGACCTGGTATGGGTATTCGTATTCCTTTGCTTCTACCTGATTTAAAAAACTGAAAACGAAACGATATTATGGAGCATCCTGCACATCCTGAAGTTACATTCCATCACGCACCCGGCGGGGATGAAACCGTCAAGCGGATCATCAAAACAACGGTCATCCTTTCCGTGATCACCCTGATCGAACTGGCATTGGGTTTCTGGATCTATTTCATGCACAAGAGCCCTGACTACAGCCACGGATTCGTCCTGTTCCTGAAAGGGGTGATCGTGATCCTGTCCCTGGCAAAAGCCTTCTACATCGTGGGCGTGTTCATGCACCTGGGCGATGAGATTCGTAACCTGATCATGACGATCGTCGTGCCCCTCCTGCTCTTTGTATGGTTTATCGCCGCGTTCCTCTGGGACGGTGATTCCTGGAAAAACCTGAGGAACACGCACGGCAAGACCAAACCCGCAACGGAACAGCAACAAGTGGAGCCTGCAGCGAAGAAGCCGGGCGGTGTGGAGTAAGCAGGCAATCCCTACATTTTTATCGGCATCATCGCGGCTACACCGGGATGATGCTTTTTTTTTAAGATCGATCTATGCAGCGGAATAAATTTGTGGCCATTCTCATCGCCGTCATCCTGCCCCTGGGAACATACCTGGTGGTGAGCAACCTGAGCGAAAATGCGGTGACCATGCCCAGGCGGTATTTTTATGATTCCGTGGGCACAACCACCATCCGGGGAAAGACGGTCCCGGACACCCTCTGGCACAAGATTCGTCCCTTCCGGCTGCAAAATCAGCTGGGCGATACCGTGGGACTGGAAGCGCTCGCCGGCCGGATCGTCATCGTGGATTTCTTCTTTACGTCCTGCCCATCCATATGTCCCACGCTTACGCGCAATATGAAAAAACTGCAGCAGGCCTTCGTGAAGACAGACTCCATGCTGCGGTTTGTTTCCTTTACCGTCGATCCGGACAGGGACTCGGTAGCCAGGCTGAAAGCCTATGGCGATCGCTATGGCATCAACCATGATACCTGGTGGATGCTCACCGGGCCCAAGGCCGAGATCTATGACATCGCCCTGCATGAGTTCAAGGCCAATATCGCCCAGGAAGAGGGTGTGGATACCAATTTCATCCATACAGATAAATTTTTCCTGCTGGACAAAGACCGGGTGCTCCGTGGGTGGTACAGCGGGCTGGACAGTGTTAACCTGGACCGCCTGATCAAGGATGTGGTGTTGCTGAATATGGAAAGGGACAAGAAGAAGAAAAGGAACCTGTTCAGAAAGTAATCCTGCTTTTCAACCGGAACGAGGCCGGGGGTGTTTATTTGTACATGATGTTGAAGCCAGCAATTTTAATTCCTATACTTCTCACTTTTCA
>JALOMP010000186.1 GCA_025455365.1 Chitinophagaceae bacterium
GAGGCCTTCATCACCTCCTCCCAGGTTGATGTCCAGTAGTACCAGGTCGGGGGTATTGGAGGACAACTGCAACAGGGCTTCCTTGGCGTCGTAGGCCACCCCGGTTACGGAGAAATCCACCTGGGTAAGGGCTGCGGCAATATCCTCCGCGATCAGCGGCTCGTCTTCCACGATTAATATCCTGATATCACTCATGATTTTTCGATGCCTGGTTGCTGAAAGTGGATTTCCACCACGGCGCCCTGTTTGTTGTATGCTTTCATATCGCCCTTCAGTTTCTGGACAAAGGCCCGGATCAGCCTGGCGCCCATGGATGCATCCTTCGTCGGCAGGGTTTCGCCGGGAAAGCCGATGCCATCGTCTTGTACGAGGAGCCGGAATTCGTTACCTGTATACTTCAGCAGGATGCGGATCGTGCCGCCGCGGTTGCCAGGGAAAGCATATTTGAGGCTATTGGTCACGAGTTCATTCAGAATAAGTCCCATGGGCACCACCAGGTCCACATCCATGACCACCGGGTCTATATCCGTCTCCAGGTTTACCCGGGACGGGCTGATATTGTAGGATTGAAATAGATTTTCGCATAGCCGCGTGATGTAATCCTTCATCTCGATGCCAGCCAGGTTTTCTTCCTGGTACAGGTTCTGGTGGATCATGGACATGGAATGCACCCGGTTGCGGCTTTCCCTGACAGCATCCAGTGCCTGTTCGTCGGTGATATACCTGCTTTGCAGGCTGAGCAGGCTGGATATCACCTGCAGGTTGTTCTTGACGCGGTGGTGTATTTCCTTGACCAGGAATTCCTTTTCCCTTAGTTGCTGTTCAATGATCGCATTCTGCCGGTTGAGCATGTTTTTCTTTTTCCGGTTCGATGCATAGCCCATGTACGCTACCGCCGAAGCGGCCAGTAGCAGGAAGGATGAAAGGATGAAATAGTTCCGTTCGCGCTTGCGGGCACGCGCTTCCGCCAAGCTGATTTTGTTCTGGCTGTTGAGTGTTTCAATCTGTTTTTCTTTTTCCGCGGATTCGTATACGGCGCTCATTTCGTTTATCTGGCGACTGTTTTCTTCGTTCCATAGGGAGTCTCTTAGCAGGCGGCCGCGGTCCGTATATTCCCAGGCCATTTTGTAGTTTCCGGACGCATAGGCAGTAGCAGACAGTTTACGCATGAATACTTCCATGTACTCACGGCGCTTGTTCCCCGAAGCAAGGTCCAGCCCTTTCAAGTAAATATTTTGTGCTTCTGCCAGCCTTTCCCTGCGCTTCCAGGCGTCTCCTAAGGTTTCATAAATGGTCAGCAGGCTTTTTTTATCACCTGCCGCCACGGCTTTTTTCTCCACGGACGCCAACAGGGGAAAGGCATCGTCCAGTCTGCCGAGGTTAACCATGGCGGCTGCCATATTGCTTTCCGCGGCCAGGATGTCATTGTCCAGGTGGAGCGAAAACGCCCGTTCCCAGGCCCTTTGCGCAAATGCCAGCGCACTGTCGAACTGGCTATTGCTCTGGTATGCGCTGCCGATGTTGATCAGTGTATTCAGGATCCCTTTTTCATCGCCCATTTCTTCCTTGATGGCCAGGGATTCTTTATAGTACCGGATAGCGTTCTGAAAATCTTTCCGGGAACGGTATACCAGACCGATGTTGTTGTAGGATATGGCGATGAACCTCTTGTCGCCGAACTGCTGGCGCAGCCTCAGGGCTTCCAGGTGGTTCCGGAGGGCCAGTTCATAGTTGCCGCGCAGGTAATGCGCCAGCGCGATATCACTCACCATGTGCGATTCCTTATCTGGCAGTTTTTCATCGCGACAAATCGCAATCGCGCGGTTCAGGAAATACAGGCAGGAGTCGAGGTTGCCGCCATAATCGTAGGCGACACCAATGGCCTGGCATGTACGTGCGATGCGGATCCGGGCGCCCAGCTTTTCAGATTTTTCGAGGGCCTTCATGCCGTACCGCACCGACTGTTCAGGATCATTTTCATAGTGGATAATGGCGAGCCGGGTATAGGCATCCGCCAGGGAGCTATCGTGCACTGCACGACTGATCACCGCGATCAGGGAGTCTTTTTCATCCTCCTGACCGCGTGCATTGCCGCACAGGACCATACAGAGGGCCCATGTTAAACCTGTATATGCGAAAGGTTTCACGTCTTTAAGTTATGAAAAATTGAGACGATGCACCCCCATGCCAGGTGCTTCAAGATGCAGGGTTGAATATGCAATATGAGTACCATACCGGGTGAATCGCGTAGCGACCTATGCCTTATCCCCCGCCGGAATCTCCACGATGAACGTTGTGCCCCTGGATGCGTCCGATTCGAATCGCAGGCTGCCGCCATGCGCTTTGACGATGTCGTAGCTCAGTGAAAGTCCCAGCCCCGTCCCCTGGCCCGTGGGTTTGGTGGTGAAGAAGGGCTGGAAGATTTTGTCCCGGGCATGGTCTGGGATGCCAGGGCCGTTGTCCGCGATCGCAATGACGATCGATTTCGGATTGCGGATGTCGGATTTCGGATTGAGCGAATCCTGCGAATGCGTGATGCCGGACTTTGTTTGAATAGAGACGGTGGGCTGGTAGTCCGGGCCGGCGGTCCTGGCTTTTTCCTCGACAGCCTGGAAAGCGTTGTTAAGCAGGTTGAGCATGACCCTTCCGATGTCCTGCGCCACCACCGGCTGGAGCGGCAGGTTTTGATCCAGGTCGATGTCCAGCTTCACGTTAAAATCCTTGTACCTGGCCCGGTACCCATGGTAGGCCAGTCGTACGTATTCATCCACAAGCATATTCATATCAGTGGATTCTTTCTGCCCGCTGCTGCTGCGGCTGTGCTGCAGCATGCTCTTCACAATCCCATCCGCCCGTCGGCCGTGGAGGTTAATCTTCGCTTCGTTTTCTTTCAGGTTGTTCGCGATGGATGCGGCCTCTTTGACATCGCCCCTGTTCAATTCTTCCTTCAGTTCTTCGATGAGTTCCTGGTTCAGGTCCGAGAAGTTATTGACAAAGTTCAGCGGGTTCTGGATTTCATGGGCGATACCCGCCGTGAGTTCACCCAGGGAGGCCATTTTCTCGGATTGGACCAGCTGTGCCTGGGTAGATTTCAATTCTTCCAGGGACGACTGGAGCCTGTTTTTTTGATCAGTCAGCTGAAGATTCAACTGATGCTTCTGGCGGTTGTTTCGCCAAAGGACAATTCCGGACACCATGAATACACCGGCAATAAATAGCAGTGCCAGTCGCTGTATCCGCGCTTGATAAGCCTTTAATCGGTCTGCTTCTTCCTTTTGCCGGAGCGATTCGTCGATGGACAATTGCTTGATCCGGTTGGCTTTGAAAGTACTGTTCAGGCTGTCTCGGGCAGCTTTGTTTACGGACAGGAACGCGAACGCACTGTCCAGATTCCTTTTGCTTGCATAGGATTCCATGAGCAACTGGCTGGATGATTCGAGGAGTTTTGGACTATTAACACCCTTCGCGATTGAGAGCGATTTTGAAGCAAAAAATAAGGCTGAATCAGCTCGCCCCAACCGATGATAAATCTCTGCCAGAGACTGGTAGAATTGACCTGCAAACCTGTGTCTTGGGTTTTGCCCAAATGCTGACAGCCCGGCGTGTAGTTTCCGAATGGCCCCTATCGTATCCCCTGTAAGGAACTGTGTACGGGCCAATGTATTCAATGCTTCAGGGCTGAATGGATTTTCGCAGTCGTAGCAAAGCATCTTCATAAAAAGCATTACCTGGTTTGCATAGAAAAATGCGGAGTCGAGATAGGTTGGATAATCACTTGATTGATCCAGGTACAGGGAAGCCATATCAATCAGCGCAAAGGAATGAAACAGGGAGTCCATGTACATTCCCGGCCTGATATGAAGCGCTGCGCGATAATACGGCAAGGCTGCCTGGTAGTCGCCCGTGAACAGGTACACGGCACCGATTTGCCGGTACGTAATGATCCATGCCGCGGAGTCTTTAAGTCCCTGGAGATTGGCCAGTATCGCTCTCGACCGGAAAAGTGTATCGAGCGCTGCCGAGGATCTTCCACTCAGGTTGGTGGCCACACCGATCAGATTGAGTGCGCGAGCCTGCAGCAGATCATCGTGCAATTCAACCGCATAGTGGTAGGCTTTACGTCCATAATATAACGCGCTGTCGTTATTCAGGTCGAAATATAACGTACAGCTTAGCGATGATGCGTTATATCGATTTAGTGTACTGGTGTCCGTGTTGACAATATGAAAGTTATTTCGAATGATCGAGTCTCTTTCATTATCATTCGGGAATACTCCACGCCTGAACATGAGGTTGATGGCAGAGGCGTTTTTGTTAAAGGCGTCCGGTACATTTTTGTCCGCTAGTCTGACGGTGCCAACACCGGGTTGACGCTTGTCTCCACAACCTGCCAGGGAATTAAGTAGTATGAGGAATAGCAAATAATAATACCGGAAGCGCATCTTTCTTATGTCAGTTTTAAGAACCCTGGTTATCCTTGTGATTTCCGCATTGGCTGCCATTCCCAATACGTCAGGCTTCTCCAGAGCCATTCCAGCGGGCCGAAGCGGAAGAAGCGCAGCCAGACCACGCTGAAAATCATTTGGAAGGCCCATACACCGAAGACCACGAAGAAGCGCAGCCAGACCACGCTGAAAATCATTTGGAAGGCCCATACACCGAAGACCACGTAATACAACTCATAGCGTTGCAGTTTACCGTAGTATCCAAGTCCGTAGCCGTAGAAGATCAGGCTGCAGATGATGCTCTGGCCGAGATAGTTGGTAAATGCCATCTGTCCCATTTTGCTGAGCGGGCCCAGGATCCATTTGAAGAGCCCGTTCTTCCACATCAGGATCACCAGGCTCATATGGCCAAGGGTGGTGCCGATGCGGTGTATTTGATAGAGGCTAACGGGGAAAAGAGTCTCTTCCTGGAAGCGAAAGGGATCGAAGTTGGCACGAAGGGTGGCCGTTTTCTGCAGGTATCCCCAGCCGAAACCTACAACATAGCCCAGGATCATCAGGACCCAGTAGAATTTTTCAGAACGGTGTCCTGTCAGGATACCGGTTCGGAACAACAAAATGCCCAGCAGGAAAAATATGATGATGTCGAAGAAGAAATTTCCATGGAATTTGGTGGTCTCCAGCATCGTAGTCCATTTCGTCATGTTCTTCCAGACGGTGGCATAATTTCCAGTGGAGATTTCTTTATGATCCTTCTCTGCTTTTTTCCGGTTGGTTTCCGGCTTCATTTCTTCCTGCATGCCCTTCCATTTTTCCAGGTCTTCCTTCTGTTCCTCCGTAAGTGTTTTCTTTTCTTTTTCCAGCTTCTCCGCCACAATACCTTTATCTCGCGTCTGGTTCATGTCTTCGTTTTTCAGCCAGTATTGCAGCATGGTCACCCCGATGAAGAATATGATGAGTCCGCCGATAACTTTCAAAGGTGCTTTGCGGAAGGGGAGCAGCATGAGGCCTACGATGGCATAATGATAGAGGATATCCCCGGGCCATAGCAACACATAACCGTTGATCAGCCCGAAGACCAGCAGCCAGAGCAGCCGGCGCGTGTACAGCTCAGCGGGACGGAGGCCAGGTTCGTTTTTTTCCAATCGCGATATGAAGAGCAAGGCGCCGGCACCGAAGAGCATCGAGAAGAGGCCACGCATGGATCCTTCCAGGAGGTAGTTCATGACAAACCAGCTGCGCATGTTCAGCGGACTGGACAGTTCATGCATCACGCGCGGGTCGCCGGTGTAGCCTGACATCCCGAAAAAGGTGATATTCATCAACAGGATGCCGCAGATGGCCACGCCACGGATGATATCCAGCAGGACGATGCGTTCTTTCTGTGCAACCGGATGCGCCAAACCGGACTGGTCCTGGTACAGGGAAGAAATGGAATTCATGTTGGTAGTGTTTGAGTAATGGTCGGGGGAACGGAGGCTTTGGCTACTAAGAAGAAGCGTAACAGTTGTGGGACAGGACCTTGCCGATGTTTTCGAAGGATGGGATTGTAGTGCGGTAAAAAGATAGAGAAATTTTGCGGAACCAGGCATGAAACCTTTCCCCTGACCGAAGTCATCCCGGCGGAGTCCATTTTCCATTAGCTTCGCATCGCAATAAATAATGCGATCATGAAATTCCTGGCAACCCTTATCGGCATCGTTCTCGCCGGCAACCTTTTGGCACAAAACTGGCAACTCCAATCGCCCCAAAAAAACCTGGCGCTGGAAGTGAGGCTTTCACCCGATGGCCGGCCTTCCTATCAATTGCAGTTCAAGGGTAAACCCGTGATCACCAGCGGCGCGCTGGGATTGCAGACCCAGGACGATGGCGGGTTTGACCAGAACCTGGCTTTTGTGTCCGCGGACAACAGTTCGGTCAACAATAGCTGGGAACCGGTATGGGGCGAAGAAAAAAGCATCCGCAACCAGTATAACGAACTCGCCCTCCGCTTCATGCAGAAGGATGGGAAGAAATTACAGATACTCCTCCGTTTCCGGTTGTTCGACCATGGACTGGGCTTCCGTTATGAATTTCCGGGGCAGCCAAACCTCCAGTATTTTATCCTGAAAGATGAAATGACCAGTTTCGGACTGGCAGGCGACCATACCGCCTGGTGGATTCCGGGCGATTACGACACCAACGAATACTTCTATTCGGTTAACCGGCTCAGTGAGGTGGACGCCATCGCCAAAGGCAATGCCACGGAGATCTCTACCCGCAAGGTATGGTCGAGGAAAGGGGTACAGACCCCGCTGATGATGAAGACCGCCGAAGGCCTCTATATCAATATCCATGAAGCCGCCCTGGTGGACTACCCGGCCATGCAGCTGGAGATCGACGGGACATCCCTGCGCAGCCACCTCGTCCCGGATGCCGTAGGCAACAAAGCCTATCTCAAGGCACCGTTCCATACTCCCTGGCGCGTGGTCAACGTGAGCGATAAAGCCACGGAGATCCTGGCCTCGCGGGTGATCCTCAACCTGAACGAGCCCAATAAGATAGCCAATCCCTCCTTCATCAGGCCGCAGAAAATGGTGGGTGTCTGGTGGGAAATGCATGTGGGCAAGTCCACCTGGGACTATGCGGGCACGCAGAACGCTTCCACCACCGGCGTGGAAGCGAAACCCTCCGGGAAGCACGGCGCCACCACGGCCAATGTGAAGCGGTATATTGACTTCGCGGCGCAGCACGGCATCGAGGGCGTCCTGGTGGAAGGCTGGAACGTGGGCTGGGAAGACTGGTTCGGCAAATGGAAAGAGGAAGTGTTTGATTTCGTCACGCCCTACCCGGATTTTGATGTGAAGGAATTGCAGCGCTATGCGGCATCGAAGCATGTGAAGATCATCATGCACCATGAAACTTCGGGCTCGGCCATCAATTATGAACGGCAGATGGATACGGCTTTCCGGTTCATGAAAAACCATGGCTATGATGCCGTGAAGACCGGCTATGTGGGTCGCATTGTCCCCCGCGGCGAATGGCACGATGGGCAATGGATGATCAACCACTACAACCGGCAGATCCAGAAAGCCGCTTCCTATAACATCATGGTGGATGCGCACGAACCGGTGAGGCCCACCGGCCTGCACCGCACCTGGCCCAACTGGCTGGCCTCCGAAGCCGCCCGTGGCAACGAGTTCAACGCCTGGAGCGTGGGCAACCCGCCGGCCCATGAAACCATCCTGCCCTTTACGCGACTGATGGGCGGACCGATGGATTACACGCCGGGCATCTTTGAAATCAAGATGAGCAGCTATGACCCGAACAAGAAGGAACAGGTGCATACCACGCTGGCAAAGCAGCTGGCCCTCTACGTGACCATGTACAGCCCGTTGCAGATGGCCGCCGACCTGCCCGAGAATTACGAAAAGCATATGGATGCTTTTGAGTTCATCAAACAGGTGGCCGTGGACTGGGACAGCACGGCATACCTAGAAGCGGAACCCGGCGCCTACCTGAGCATCGCCCGGAAGGCCAAAGGGAAGGGCGACTGGTTTATCGGGGCGATTACCAATGAAAACGGCCGCACGGCGAAACTTACGCTGGACTTCCTGCCTGCCGGGAAAACCTATGAAGCCGTGATCTACCAGGACGGCAAGGACGCCCATTGGGAAAAGAACCCCAAAAGCTACACGATCAGCCGGCAGAAAGTGACTTCAAAATCAACCCTGTCGGTCGCGCTGGCCCCCGGTGGAGGCGCAGCGATCCACATCCGGTAAGATTTCGTTACTTGCGGGATGTTTTTTAGTGAATCTGACCGGCACCGTCTCCCTGCTTCCTTGCTGGTTGCAGGGCAGTTTGGCCTGCTGGCGATCCTGTTGGTCCTAACCTGCGTTAATGCGAACGCCCAGGAAAGGCCAAATATCATCTTCATCGTAGCGGACGACCTGGGCTATGGCGACCTCAGCTGCTACGGCAGCAAAACCATCGCCACACCCAACCTGGATAAACTGGCAGCCGGGGGAATTCGATTCACGCAGGCCTATGCCGCAGCGCCCGTGTGCACGCCCAGTCGCACCGGCTTCATGACCGGCCGCTATCCCGCCCGCACGGCCGTTGGGCTGCGGGAGCCGCTGGACTGGACCGCCGCCGACAGCGCCGTTGGATTATCGCCCCAGACGCCCTCCCTGCCCGCCCTGTTGCGCCAAGCCGGCTACCATACGTGCCTCATCGGCAAATGGCACCTGGGCTTCACACCCGCATTCAGCCCGCGCGAGAACGGTTTTGACCATTTCTTCGGATATCACGGTGGAGGGGTGGACTATGCCAGCCATACAGACCCGCAGGGACGCCCCGACCTGTATGAAAATGAAACGACGGTTACCCGTGAGGGTTATTTGACGGATATCCTGGCTGCCGAGGCCCTGTTATTCATCCGCGGGAAACATGATCGCCCTTTTTTCCTGAGCCTCCAGTTCAACGCCCCACACTGGCCCTGGCAGGGCAGGGGCGATGCAGCCTACCCGCGGGGGGACCAGGCCTGGAAGGAAGGCGGATCATCCGAAGTCTATGCGAAGATGGTGTCCCAGATGGATGAGGCGGTAGGCCGGGTGATGGAGGCGCTTGCGCAGTCCGGGCTGGCGCAGAATACCCTGGTGGTGTTCACCAGCGACAACGGCGGCGAGCGGTTCTCGGACATGGGCGGCCTCAGGGACAAAAAAATGACTTTATGGGAAGGCGGCATCCGGGTACCGGCGATTTTTTGTTGGCCATCCCGGATCAGCGGCGGAAAAGTTTCGACGCAACCGATTATCCATCTGGATTTTACCGCCACTTTTCTGGCCCTGGCCGGGGCGAAACCGGACCCCGCTTTTCCGCTGGACGGCCTGAATATCATGCATTTAGCTACCCAGGATGCCGGCCCCGTTGCCCGGACATTCTACTGGCGGGTATCGCAAAGAAGGCAGCAATACGCTATGCGTCAAGGAGATTGGAAATACTTAGTTGCCGAAAATGACGTTTATCTATTCAATCTCGCGACGGATCCCTTTGAAAACAAGGACCTGAAGGCGCAGTACCCTGCCCGGCTTGCTGACCTGCAAAAAGCATATGCATCCTGGGAACAGGAAGTACTTGAGCCGCTGCCGCCCGCGGGCAAAAAAGCAGTACCGAAATGAAATACGGAATAATAGCGGATAACCTGGCAGAAAGAACACTGGTGCAACGCACGAGCACGCAACGTAACGCGTACGCGTATACGCTGCTGTCCAGCGGTCTATTGTTGGTCCTCGTGCTGCCATTTATCGGAAGGCCATACTGGGACGATGAGCTGTTCAGCGTCCGCACCGCATCCGGGATGCATACCATGCTGGACACGTTTCGCCAGTATGAAAACAACATGGCCCTGTACTACTGGATGCTGCTGGGATGGATAAAACTCTTCGGGGTATCCGAGATCGCCACCCGCAGCCTGTCGCTGATATTCGCCATCCTGTCCCTGGTGGCTTACCAGCGCCTCGCGAACCGGTTTTTTGCCAGCAATATCAGTTTCCTTTCCGGACTCGTGCTCTTGCTGAACCCCTTGTTCCTGTGTTACTCCATCGAAACACGCAGTTATAGCTTAATGATACTGCTGGGCATCGTGTCAACTGATTTCTTTCTCCGTCTTCTTGCCCAGCGAAAAGCATGGCATTTCGTGCTGTACGGACTGACCTTGTCTGCAGCCGTGTATGCTCATTATTTCGGGGCGTTGATGATTCCCGTGCACGCAGGCGTGATGCTTTTCTGGCGATCCCGTCCTGGCGCCTGGAAAGACATGTTGATGACCTGGGCGCTGGTAGCTTTGTCCGTCAGTCCGCTGGCCATCTTCCGGCCCGCCTCCACGGAACAGATCAACTGGATTGGCCGGCCGGACCTGAAAACAGCCATCGCGGCTGCCATTCACCTGTTCGGGAGCGCCGGGATCATGATTGCCCTGGCCGGTATATGGTCTTATTTCCGCATAAAAGCACCGTTGCGCGCGGGTAGGGCGATGAGGGATCTCGCTTTACTGGCGTTGACCTGGATATTCCTGCCGTTGGCGCTGACCTTTTTCTTTTCCCTGCTGGTAAAACC
>JALOMP010000187.1 GCA_025455365.1 Chitinophagaceae bacterium
TTTTAGATTCCTTCGCCCAGGCATCCTTGAGGGTGACCGTACGGTTGAAAATCATTTTACCGGCTGTGGAAAGCACGGGGTCCAGTGTAAAATATCCCTTTCGGATGAACTGGAAAAATTCACCGGTACGCGCGTCGGCAAGGGAAGGTTCCAGCCACGCACGCTCTACCAGCTGCAGGGAATCCGGGTTGATGAATTCCTTGAAATTTCCTTCCGCCGAGGGGTCTTCCACGCGGAACAGCCGGTCGTAAAGGCGCACTTCGGCCGGGATGGCGTGGGCTACGGATACCCAGTGGATGGTCCCCTTTACATGAATACCGGATGTATCCTGGCCGGAACGGCTTTCCGGGATATAACTGCATTGAATTTCTGTGATATTACCTTGTGCGTCTTTTGTGAAACTTTCACACTTGACGATGAACGCGCTTTTTAAACGCACCATCGCGCCGGGCGCCAGGCGAAACCATTTTTTTGCGGGGTTCTCCATAAAATCCTCCCGTTCGATCCAGAGTTCACGGCTAAACGGGATGGTACGCATGCCCCCCTGGTTTTCCGCTTCGGGATTGTTTTCGCTTTCAAGCCATTCCGTCTGTCCTTCCGGGAAATTGGTGATGACCATTTTTACCGGATCCAGTACCGCCATGCGGCGCTGGGCGATACGGTTAAGGTCTTCCCGGACACAGAATTCAAGCAGGCCTATGTCAATGACATTTTCACGGCGTTGAACCCCGATCCGGTCGCAAAAATTACGAATGGCTTCCGGCGTATAACCGCGTCTGCGCATACCCGAGAGGGTTGGCATCCGGGGATCGTCCCAGCCTTCCACGAAGTTCTCCTGCACCAGTTGCAGCAGTTTTCGCTTACTCATCACCGTGTAGTTCATGTTGAGGCGCGCGAACTCGTATTGGTGCGAAGGGAATATGCCGAGTTGCTCGATATACCAGTTATAAAGGGGGCGGTGTACTTCAAATTCCAGCGTGCAGATCGAATGGGTGATCTTTTCGATGGAATCGGATTGTCCGTGGGCGAAATCGTACATCGGGTAAATGCACCATTTGTCGCCCGTACGGTGGTGGTGGGCATGTTTGATGCGGTACATGATCGGGTCACGCATATGCATATTGGGCGATGCCATGTCAATCTTCGCGCGCAGGACTTTCTCGCCATCCCTGTATTTGCCCTCCTTCATCTCGTTAAAAAGACGGAGGTTCTCCTCCACGGAACGGTTCCGGCAGGGGCTTTCCGTACCAGGTACCGTGGGTGTGCCCTTTCCCGCGGCGATCTCTTCCGAACTGGAATCATCCACATAGGCTAAACCTTTCCGGATGAGCTGGCAGGCAAATGAAAACAACTGGTCAAAATAGTCGGATGCGTAATGTTCCTCTTCCCATTCAAAACCCAGCCAGCGTACGTCTGCCTTGATGGACTCAACGTATTCGGTTTCTTCCGTCACGGGGTTCGTATCGTCGAAACGGAGGTTGGTTTTCCCCCCGAACTGGTCGGCCAGGCCAAAATTCAGGCAGATGCTTTTGGCATGGCCAATATGCAGGTATCCGTTCGGTTCTGGCGGGAATCGGGTATGGATGGACGTTTGCTTGCCTGTCTTTAGATCTTCAGCTACAATCTCCTCCAGGAAATGCATCGATTTTTCTTCGCTCATCGGGTCAATTTGGATGGCAAATGTACGAAGAAAGCGGCGGAGAACCCGGTCAGTCGAGGACTTTCAGGCTCTTTCCGATAATATCCAGCGCTTCGTCCATTTCCGTTGCAGTAATCGGCAGCGGAGGTGCAAAACGGATCTTGTCGCCATGCGTTGGCTTGGCCAGCAAACCATTTTCCTTCATTTCCAGGCACAAATCCCAGGCCGCTTCGGGGTTGGTGTGCCGGATTACAATGGCATTCAGGAGTCCCTTGCCGCGCACCAGGCTGATGTGGGGCGATTGAAGGCTTTCAATACCCTTGCGCAGGCGCTGGCCCATCGCTTCTGCATTCTCGGCGAGGTTCTCGTCTTTCAGCACCTGCAAGGATACCATGGCAACGCGGCAGGCGAGGGGATTGCCGCCATAGGTTGAGCCATGCTCACCGGGTTTAATGGTCATCATGATCGGGTCATCCGCCAGCACAGCGCTCACGGGTATGGTGCCTCCGCTGAGGGCCTTGCCGAGTAGGAGGATATCCGGCCGCACCTGTTCATGATCGCAACAAAGCATACGCCCGGTGCGACAAAGACCGGTCTGTATTTCATCGCCCATAAAAAGCACATTGGCATCCCTGCAATACTGGCTTGCCTTGGCGAGGTAACCTTCATCGGGCACCACAACGCCTGCTTCTCCCTGAATCGGTTCCACCAGGAAACCCGCCACATGGGGATGTTTAAGGGCATTCTCCAGGGCGGGGAGGTTGTTGTAGTCGATCACGTCGAAGCCGGGCATGAAAGGACCAAAATGGCGGGTGGACGATGGGTCTGTGCTGAACGATACGACGGCGCTGGTCCTCCCATGGAAATTCTTCGCGCAGACAATGATCCGGGCTTTGTTTTCCGGGATTCCCTTGACTTCGTATCCCCAGCGCCTGGCCAGTTTGATGGCCGTTTCCACAGCCTCCACCCCGGTATTCATCGGTAACACCTTGTCATACCCGAAATATGAAGTGATATACTGTTCGTATTCGCCCAGGTGATTGTTATGGAAAGCGCGCGAAGTCAGTGTCAGTTTGGAAGCCTGCGAGACCATCGCTTCCACAATGCGCGGATGGCAGTGCCCCTGGTTGACAGCTGAATACCCGCTGAGAAAATCGAAATACTGTTTACCGTCTACGTCCCACACATGAACACCTTTGCCTTTTTCGAGCACCACCGGCAGGGGATGGTAATTGTGCGCACCATGGCGCTCTTCAAGATCGAGGAAATACTGCGTACGCGGGGAAATATCGATGGTGGAATGCATGGCTGGTAAGGTTTGCGGATTCCCGTACAAGGATTCCTGGTGATATTAAAAAGGGCTTTGCCCGGAAAAAATATTGGTATCGAAATAAGGCGCGGGTGATTGGTTCCGTATCGTGGGCATTTGGAGCACGACGAAACGCCTGGTACCCCGGTTAGTGGTTCAACAGGTCCAGGTTGGACGAGAGGAAATTGATGCGTTGTTTTACGATATTAACCATCCCGGTAAAATTAGTTTTTTGGCGGTAAATGGCCAAACCCGGAATTTATAAAAGGAGTCGGAATACCCGGTAAGATGCGGGGAAAGATAGGGCAGGGTCTGAATTCCCGGGAAAAATTCCGTACACGGAAGAGCCGCTGCCGGTCATGGATGCATAGTAAGCTCCGGCATTGTAGAGTTGTTCCTTGACCGCCCCGATCTCCGGGTGCAGGGGAAAAATGGTCTTTTCGAAGTCATTCACGAGCTCCTTTTTCCAGCTTTCGAAAGGCTGCCGGACAATTTCATGTACCGGGCGTAACGGGGCGGCCGGAACGATACCCCGGAAAGCTTCTGCGGTGGATACATGTATGCCGGGGTTTACCAATAGCAACTGGTGGCCCTTGAGGTCCAAGGGCACCGGCTGGAGGATTTCGCCCCTTCCCGTGGCGAAGCAGGGTTTGCCAGACAGGAAGAAGGGGCAATCGCTTCCCAGCGCCAGTGCATATTCCATCAATCTTTCCGCAGGGATGCGCAGGTCACCCAACCGGTTCAACAGGGCCAGCGTTGCGGCGCCGTCGCTGGAGCCTCCGCCCAGGCCAGCGCCCATCGGAATTTGCTTGTGCAGATGCATCCTCACCGGCGGGAGCCCGGGGAAATCCTTTTTCAGCAAGTGATAAGCACGGATGCAAATATTATCCTCCGGGTTGCCGTCCACCTGCAAACCGCTGGCGGTGAAAACGGGACCGGAAGCTTCGGGCATGGACGCGTCTGTGATTATTTCCAATCCGTCGTGCAGGGGGATCGCATGGAAAACGGTTTCAAGGTCGTGGTAACCATCCGTTCTTTTACGGACAATATTCAGCCCGAGGTTGATCTTCGCGGGGGGGAAGACGATCATGCCGTCTATTTTTTAGAGCGACTGTTGATTTCGTCGCGGATGGCGATCGCCCGGATATAATCTTCCTGTTCCAGTACGTCGTTCAGGAGGGTATTGAGTTCTTCGAGGCTCATCGACTTGAGATCTTCCTGTACGCCGGATTCTTCAGAGGGCGTGGAGGAAACGACTGCCTTTTTCTTTTTGCCGCCGGTATCTTCCATGAGGATGCCGGCATTTTCCAGGATATTTTCGTACGTATAAATAGGACATCCGAACCGAACGGCCAGTGCGAGCGCGTCAGAAGTGCGGGAGTCAATTTCCACGGTATCGCTTTCGTTGGTGCAAAGGAGCTTTGAATAGAAAATTCCTTCCTGCAGATCACAGATGATGACCTCGTGCAGTTCCACATTAAAGGCCATCATGAAATTTTTCATCAGGTCGTGCGTCAGGGGCCTGCTGGGTTGCATGCGCTCCAGGGCTACGGCGATGGCCTGCGCTTCAAAGCCTCCGATCACGATGGGCAGCCGGCGAAGCCCGTTGACTTCACCCAGGACCACGGCATAGGAATGGGTCTGTGTAATGGAATGGGAGAGGGCAACAATTTCCAATTCTATTTTCTTCATACTCAGACGCGAATGTACATTAATTTTTGTATGAAAAAGGGCAGGAAAATCCGGTTCGCGGATCGTCCTGCCCCTGCATATCCTCTGTGCTCCTTACCTGCCTTTAAGCTTTTTTACGGCCTCAATTACCTTGGGCATCACTTCAAATGCATCGCCCACTATTCCGTAGTCTGCGGCTTTGAAAAATGGCGCTTCCGGGTCCTTGTTCACCACCACGATGACCTTACTCCGATTCACGCCGGCCAGGTGCTGGATGGCTCCGGAAATCCCGATCGCGAAATACAGGTTTGGTGCGATGGCAAGCCCGGTCTGCCCAACATGCTCGTGATGCGGGCGCCAGTGGGCGTCGGCCACGGCCCTGCTGCAGGCAGTAGCTGCCCCGATCAGGTCCGCAAGTTCTTCCACCATGCCCCAGTTTTCAGGGCCTTTCAGTCCACGCCCGGCACTCACCACCAGTTCCGCTTCACCCAGCGGAACTGTGCCGCTGACCTTGCTGATGTTGGTGACTTTAATGCGACTGGCAGGCACCGTTACCTCCAGGGCGGAGACTGTTGCCGTGCCGTCCCCGGACTGTACGCTGAACGCATTGGGATTTAGGGCGATAATTTTCACCGCGGTATTCAGCGAAACGCTGGCGAATGCTTTCCCGGAAAACACATTCTTGCGAACCGTAAAACCATTGGACGTGTCCGGGAGTGCAACCGCCCCCGAAACCAACCCTGCCTTGAGCCTGGCGGAAACACGGGGAGCAACGGCCTTGCCTGTCAGGTTGTTGGAGAATACCAGGACGGTAGCTCCTGTTTTCCGGACGGCCTCACTGATTACGGCCGCATACTGTTGTGCATCCATGTGGTTAAGGGATGCATCGTGGACAGTATGGATTTTAGATACGCCAAATTTACCCAGGGAGGGGAGATCGTCTTTGGATTCTCCCAGGACCAGGCCTGCTGCTTCCGTGCCCATGTTTGCGGCGATGCTTGCGCCGTAGCTGAGCGCTTCCAGGGAGGATTTCCTGATATGGCCTTCTGACTGATCAATGTATATGAGTACTGACATAACTATGCTTTAAATGTGGATTAAAGGTTAGATGATTCGTGCCTCTTCATGCAGGAGCCTGACCAGTTCTTCCGGCTGGTCGGCCGAAACCAGCTTGACGCCTGCTTTTGCCGGCGGCAGGGCGAAGGACGCTATGGATGTAAGTGCCTCAACAGGAGCCGGATCCACCACTTTCAGCGGCTTGGTACGGGCGGCCATGATACCCCGCATGTTGGGAATCCGCGCTTCCGCCATCCCTTTCTGGCTGGACACCACGA
>JALOMP010000188.1 GCA_025455365.1 Chitinophagaceae bacterium
GAAGAGGATGCTGGCTGACGCATTCTATCCATGATGCACCTGCTATTGCTTTCTGGTAAACCGCGCTTTTTCTGAACTGGCTTCTTTTGCGTAGGCTTCCTGCATTCCCGGAAGTGGGTCCCGGCAAAGAAAAACCTTAACACCGGTTTCGCGGAACCATGGGTCGCTTACCATGCCCACTTCTTCTACACGCCTGAACAAAGATTGTATGCCGCCCAGTTCGCGATGGATATAAATTACCGGACCTTCCGGAATTGAATCCGGGGCCCACAGAACATACGATTCCAGGAATGTAATGGGTTCCGGCAGGCCCAGGCTGCGGCCATAGAAATAAACGGCGCCCGCATAGCCGTAATTTCGCTGGCAGTAGACGGTTGTCATTTTCCGTTCCGCTTCCGGCAATTTTCGGTAAGCGATTTGGACAAGGCCGGTGAGTTCCTTCCAGCCCGTCATATCCGCATAGACCTGCGAAACAGCATGCGTTTGGCCGTCTTCCCATGTTGCAAAGGGATATGGCACCCGCCCGTGATGATATTTTGTGTAGGCCTGAAGCCTGGCGAAGGATAATACGGGCAAACCGTAAGGAAGTGCCGCGAGTGAACACACCATGAATGCCACCGTGGCGGGCATAAAAACACCCGGATACTTTCTCACAAGCCATTTCTCCAGGCCTACCCCGCCGGCCGCGTATAACACGGGCACCACGCCCAATATGTAATATCCCTTACCATGGCTAAAGAGGAAAAAAAGCATGACCAACAAAACCGAAAGCCCGAGCCACCGGAATAACATTGCGTTGCCGTCGAAAAACAAGTATGCCAGTCCGCACGCTGAAAGCAGGGAAGAAAGAAACAGAAGGCTGAATATCTCGGAAAAAAAATCGCCGTAATGCCGGATGGACAACTGGGTCTGCTGCAGAGCCTCCATATGGAAAGCAACCGGCCAGTTATGCTGGTACTGCCAGTAAATGTTCGGGATTATCATCAGCAACCCAAGGGCGATGGCATACACCAGGTAGCGGGAGCAGAACAAGTACCGGAACCGGCTGATCAATATGCCTGCCACATAACAAACTACGAAGATGGCAACGGAATACTTGTTGAGAAAAGCAAGCCCGCAAAGCAAACCGATCAGGATCCACCGTTGCGGATTTTCATCGGAAATCAGCCGGATGAACTGCCAGGATAAAAGCAGCCAAAAAAACTGTTCCGCGGCATTTGGCGTAAAAAGACCGTGAAACAACAGGAACCCAGGCGCCAGTATCAATCCGGTGCCCGACAAAAGCATCGCCCGCCAGCCTCCCCCAAGCCGGCAGACAATAAGGGACATAATCCAAACTGAAGCGGTCCCGAATAGCGCAGGAATAAGTCTCAATCCAAAAGCAGCATTCCCGAAAACTACTTTTACGATCATGGCCAACCAGGCAGTCAGGGGTGGAACAGACAGATAGCCAAACGCGGGATGGGCGCCCATGTTAAAATAGAGCAACTCGTCGCGATGCAACTCATACACCGTGCTGGAAAACAGGTGTAACAACAGTTTAACCAACATCAGGATGATGGTAACCCAACCGAAAAATCCTTTGCAGGCGTTCATAGCCGTAATGTTATGGTATCAACTTCATATCGCGCGCCATGCAGTGTCACCTACCTTCGAAGATAAGGACGAAATGCCCCCATCAAAACTGGCGGCAACATCACAAATTCCCGGAAGACGTGTGCTTGAAACTGTCCGGGTATTTAAGCCCGTACCCGAAGATGCGGTCAAAGCAGGCATGTGCCAACAGGATGAATCCGGCTACCTGCCAGGATATGCTGCCCGACGCATAGCCAAATGCCAGGATCGCCACCGCCACCAGCTTATGGTGGAACAGGTTATAGGTAACAGCACCTACCCTTGCGTTCACAAGGTAGCCCAGCATGCCAAGGTCCGGGCTGAAAAATAACAGGATCCATGCCCACCAGGGTAGGTCGAAACCGAGTTTGTACAGCAGAAAAAAGGAAAGCGTCATCAACGCAAACTCTTCGAGTCTCAGCAGGAAATTCATTTGTTTCTCCATAACCAGAATTGTGAATATTCTCGAAAAAGAAATCCAGCACCCGGATGCTTCGTCGAAGTTCCGTTTATTTTTCCGTGAATGGCGGAGATCTACTACTTTCATCATTGAACAGACATGATGAAATTCGCTTTCCTGGCTCTTGTTTTAACGATTCCGTTCACCGGCCTTCCACAAGACCGGATCCTCATCCATCATGCCAGGATCGTTGATGTACATACCGGTACACTGAAGAAAGCGGATGCCATCCTGGTCTATGGCGAAACGATTGAAAAAATCGGCCTTGAAAAGGACTTTGGAAAGACCAAAGGCATCAGCCAACGGATTGATGCCGGCGGAGGATATGTGATCCCTGGTTTGTGGGACATGCATGTGCACCTCGAAGGCCTTGACCTGGTGGAAGACAATGAAGCCCTCCTGCCCTTATTCCTGGCTTACGGCATTACAACGGTCCGTGATTGCGCCAGCAACCTTGGGGAACAGGTACTGCAATGGCGCGAGGATATCCGTGCGGGTAAACGCCTGGGGCCAACGATATTCACCGCCGGCCGCAAACTGGAAGGCAAAAACTCCATCTGGGAACGCGACCTGGAGATAAGTAATGAAACAGAATTGCGGGATTCACTCAACTGGCTGGACAGCCAGAAGGTTGACTTTATAAAGATAACGGAGAATACCCTGCAAGGTCCCTTGTTCATGCAGGCTGTTCGCGCGGCAAGAGCCCGCGGATACCAGGTTTCAGGCCATGTCCCCTACGATCTTACGATACAGGAACTGGCGGACGCAGGCTTCAGTTCGATTGAACATGCCAGCTACCTGCTTCGACTGGGCAGTGACGAGAACCTCATGAGGGATTCACTGGCACGAGACCTGAAAACCAGGGCTGAGGCAGAACGAGATTACCTCTTGCATTTTGACCAGGCGAGGGCCATCGATGCCTACCGGGTGCTTGGCAAGCAGAAGCTCTTTGTCTGTCCAACCCTCATCGGCGGAAGGCAACTGGCCTACATGGATTCAGTGGATCATGGCCAGGATCCCTTCCGGCAATACCTGACAGAAAGGTTCCAGTCGAAATACGCATGGCGCATTAACCGTATGGCGGGAGAAACGCCGGAACAAAAAAAACAACGTAAGGACCGGTACAACCTGATCAAGGCGCAACTGCCGTACGTCAATGAATCGGGTATGCTGATTATCGCCGGCAGCGATGCTGCTGCTTTAAACACATTTGTATACCCAGCGGAATCCCTGGTAGAGGAACTGGAAATCTTCCAGGAAGCGGGACTGCCCCCGAAAGATATCCTGCGCTCCGCCACCCTTAACGGTGCGTTATTTTTTAGAAAGGAAAAGACATGCGGATCAATCGATGAAGGTAAAACAGCAGACCTGGTCATACTTTCCGGCAATCCTTTGGAAAATATTACGGCGATACGCGGCGTCTGGGGCGTCGTAGCCAGGGGAAAATATTTCAACCGGTCCGCCCTGGACAGTATGCTGGAAAAGGCCCGCCAGGAAAAGACAATCCTCGATCGGACAAGGAAATAACCCCGGTAAATATTTATCCGCTTAGTAAGAAAAGACTTGGCTTTTCCTTCGCGCGTGATCACCAGATTACGTTCGATACCGAATTTATCATTCAATATAAAAGGAAATAATTTCCAGGCCTGCGGTTAATTTTCCCTAACTAAAAAAACCTTACCTTTTGGAAACAACCCTTTTTTCACCCGAAAAACACCCAACATGTTTGCGAAACTGCATGACGGGAAAAAATCCTGTTCACTGTTACCAAGGACCTTCCGGACAATTTTTACTTTCGTACTGATCGCTTTTCCATTCGCCGTTGGTTTCGGCCAGGCGGTATCATTCTCCACAACGCGCGGCTTCTTCGATGCTCCATTTCAACTGTCATTAACCGCAGGTGCCAGCGAAACCATTCGATATACCACGGACGGCTCTGAACCCAGCGCCACAAACGGGAATATTTATTCGGCCCCACTCAATATCACAACCACGGCCGTGATCCGCGCGATTAGCGTATCGGCGACGGGTGTTTCGCCGGTGGTGACACATTCCTATTTCTTCCCGGCCGACATCATTCGCCAGCCGGCCACCATCCCGGGTTGGCCAAACAACAACTATGAGATCGTTGGCGGTTTGACGGGGAATGTAAAACAACATGACTATGCAATGGATCCGGCAATAGTAGACGATCCGGCATACAGCGCAAACATCATCAACGGGCTGAAAGAAATCCCAACCTTGTCCGTGGTGATGAACCAGGCGGATTTTTGGACGATGAACGATGGCGGGGAGGCAGAGTATCCTGCTTCCGTTGAGGTAATTTATCCCAACAATCCGGCAGCAAATGAGCACTTTAACTGCGGCGTGGAAGGCCATAGCCATATCCGTTTAAAAAGGTCAATCAGGCTCGTCATCAGCAATACCTATTTCCCCAACGGCCTCGTTTCAAATATTTTCCGGAATGCTCCATTGAACGGCAATTTCGCCAAGACCAATTTTGTAAGAGGTAAAATCATTCTGAGAGCGGGTAACGATCGTTCCTGGGCAAGCCCGGTGTATCCCAACACAACTGTTTATACCCGAGATGAATGGTATCGCCAGTCGCAAATCGATATCTCCGGTGTGGGTTCTCCCGGCACCTTTATGCACCTGTATATAAATGGTATCTACTGGGGCCTGTATAACCCGGTACAAAGTCCCGATGCCGGCTATTCTGCACAGTATTTTGGAGGCACCTATGCAGACTGGTTGAGCGTGGAGCCGGATGGTATCCGGAGTGGTGATCCTGCCCGGTTCAATTACCTGGTTGGCGCTCTCACTGATAAAGACATGCGCGTGCCCGCCAACTATAATGAACTGAAACAATATCTTGATGTCTCCAATTTTTCGGACTACCTCCTGCTTACCTGGTATATTGGCATGTCTGACTGGCCAACCAATAACTTCCAGGGCGCCAATCGGAACAACCCGGTCACCCCTCACCAGTACTATGGATGGGATGCTGAATTTTCATGGGACGAAGACAGTTACGGGTACGATGTAAACAACGGCGCATGGGTCCATCCTGATTTCAGAAGTGACCAGTCAGCCAGCAGCGACATGACTAAAATCTGGCATTCGGCCAGGGATAACAGTGATTTCATGATGCAGTTTGCGGACCGGGTGTATAAACATTGCTTTAACAATGGCAAACTGACGGACAATGCATCCCGCCAAAGATGGCAGACACTCAACAATTTCATCAGCAACGCCATCATCGCGGAATCGGCAAAATGGGGCGATGCCATCGATGATGGCATTACGCGGACCAAGAATGACCACTGGCTTCCGGAGGTAAACAGGGTGGATGGTCTGATGGTTGGCAATGTGGACAGGTTTATTGCAGCGCTCAGGCAGGAGGGATATTACCCGTCCGTTGATGCACCCATTTTCAACCGGGAAGGCGGTATAACCCCTGCCGGTTCAACGCTGACCATTACCAACCCGGGCGGGCCAGGTACCATATACTATACCACGGATGGATCGGACCCCCGGGTTTCCGGGGGCAATGTTTCACCCATTGCGATCCTGTATACAGGGGTGCCCATCGCCTTATCTGGAAATATCACAATTAAATCCAGGATATTAAACGGTACCACCTGGAGTGCCATCCAGGAAGCCTCATTCTTCGTACCCACGCTAAAAATCAACGAATTCCTGGCAACCAATACCAATACCATCCAGGATGAGTTCGGCGTATATGAAGACTGGATTGAAATCTACAACAGCGGTACCCAGCCGGTCAATATTGGCGGGATGTACATTACAGACAACCTTTCCAACCCAACGCTGTTCAGGATCCCGGATAACAACCC
>JALOMP010000189.1 GCA_025455365.1 Chitinophagaceae bacterium
CCATCGCCATAACTCAGGAACCTGAACCCGTTCTCCAGGGCATATTGGTATATTTTTTTCCAGTCATCGCCCACGATGGCCGCTACGAGGAGGAGAAGGGTGGAGCGAGGCTGGTGAAAATTGGTGACGAGCCCGCGGATCATGCGCAACTGGTAACCCGGTGCGATCAGAATTTGGGTACGCGTAATCAGCCGATCCATCTTTCTTTCGTCCAGCCATTTCAGTAAGTGTTGGATCGATTCCTTCCTGCTAAGGGTGGGCTCCGGCGTTTCGTACGGTTCCCATTGCGATACGGGCAGGTCTTCATGGGCTATGCCCGGTTCCTTCATGCATTTCAGACCCATCCAGTAGAGACTTTCCAGTGTGCGAAGCGATGTGGTTCCAACAGCATAGATGTTGCCATCCAGGGAAGCCAGGACTGCCAGGGCTTCGCGCGTCACTTCGATATATTCACTGTGCATTTCATGACCTTCAATCTTTTCGGTTTTCACCGGCCGGAAAGTACCCGCACCCACATGCAGGGTGAGATAAAGCGGATGAATATTTTTCTCTGCCAGGGAAGCGAAAACCGCCTTGGTGAAATGCAGGCCCGCGGTAGGTGCAGCTACCGATCCTTCGTACGCCGCATACACGGTCTGGTAGGATTGTACATCGCCCGGTACGGGTTCCCTCTTCAGGTATGGCGGCAACGGCATCTGTCCCGCGCGGTGCAGGACTTCCGGGAAAGTGAGCGATGCCGGCGTCCAGGTAAACCGGATGCGAAAGGCATCGCTGAGCCTGTCCACAATCTCGGCTTCCAGTATCAGGTGCTCGTTTCCGTTAGCGATGATTTTCCTGGGCTTGTAATGCGGTTTCCATTTAGAGGCGCCGCCTACGAGGCAATTCCATTCCACGCTGCCCTGTTGGGCGAGGGCGCTTTCCATATCACGGTAATGGCCGGCTGGTTCGAGGGTGAATATTTCGATTACGCCTCCGCTTTCTTTCTGGAAAAGCAACCTGGCTTCCAATACGCGGGTATCATTGCAAACAAGCGTGGCGCCAGCCGGTAGCCATTCGGCCAGGTGCCTGTAATCGGAGGTTGAAATGAAGCCGTTTCGGTAAACCAGGAGTTTGGCGTTGTCCCGTTCCTCCAATGGAAACCGGGCGATGCGATCATCTGGCAGGGGATAGTCGAAATCGGAAATGCGCAGGTCTTTGGGGTGCATGATGGTTCAGCTAACTGCCGATCGGCGAAAATAGTTTATAGTTGACCACCAACTGTCAATCAATATACAATCCACAGGATTTCCACAGCAATCCACAGTGTTCCCACACCCGTTTCCTTCATTTTAGCCGCTAAACCAATCCCTGCCTGTATTTCGCCTGTGGAAAAATTAAAAAATCGATTTTTAAAATCGAAAGTGGGAAAATGTGTTATTTTGTGTGAATAATGGTCCGTTTTTTGTAAATGACTGTAAATGACTGGTTTTCTAGGTGAATTTGAGGCAACATTAGACCCCAAAGGTAGGTTTCTCCTCCCGGCTGGCGTAAAAAAGCAGCTCCAGGAGGGGGAAAACACCCAGTTTGTTATCAACAGGGGTTTCGAGAAATGCCTCACGCTTTACCCGATGTCCAGTTGGAACCCGATTTTCCAGAAAATCAGCCAGTTGAATGATTTCGACCCCAAAGTGCGGGAGTTTCGTCGCTATTTCCTGAACGGGGCCATTGCCCTGGAGTTGGACAGTGCCGGGCGGCTGCTGGTTCCGAAGAACCTGATGGAGCACGCGGGGTTGGAGAAAGATATTGTCCTGGTTTCTGCCGTCAACAAGATGGAGATCTGGGACAAAACCCAATACCAGAAGTTCTTTGATACCTATTCACCAGAAGCGTTCAGCAGCCTGGCTGCCAGCGTGATGGCACAAAGCGGACTGTCCTGATGCCCAACGGTAGCAGCATGCCGGACGAGACCCACAAACGGCGCGAAGGGCAGGGAGATGAATCATATCATATCCCCGTGATGCTCCGTGAGGCAGTAGATGGACTGGCCGTCAAACCGGGTGGTGTCTATGTGGATTGCACTTTTGGCGGTGGCGGACACAGTGCTGAAATCCTCTCCCGACTCGGGCCCGAGGGCATGCTTTTCGCGTTCGACCAGGACGAGGACGTCCGCCGAAACCTGCGGGATGACCCGCGTTTGCGTTTCGTACCGGAAAATTTCCGGCATGTTGGACGATTCCTGCGCCTGTACAAATCCGGTCCCGTAGACGGCATCCTGGCCGACCTGGGCGTCAGTTCACACCAGTTTGATGAACCGGAAAGAGGGTTTTCCCTCCGTTTCGACGCGCCACTGGACATGCGTATGGACAAGCGTCAGGCGCTGACCGCGGCCACCCTGCTCGCTTCCCTGGATGAAAAGGCATTGCACAAATTGCTGGAACGATATGGAGAAGTCACCAATGCCAGAACACTTGCCCGCACCCTTACAGAATATCAACAATCCGTTCCCCTGAAAACAATCCGGCAATTGAAAGAAGCGGCCCAGCCGGTGGTCAAAGGAAACCCAAACAAGTATTTCGCGCAGGTTTTCCAGGCACTGCGGATCGCTGTCAACGACGAGCTCGGCGCGCTGGAAGCGCTGCTCGAACAGGTCCCTTCCCTGCTGAAACCGGGAGGCCGCATTGCGGTCATCACCTTCCACAGCCTCGAAGACAGGATCGTAAAGAATTTTTTCCGTTACGGAAGCTTTGATGAGCCTTCACCGGACGACATCTACGGCACGCGACGGGAAAGCCCCCTGAAAGTCATTACCCGGAAACCCATTCTTCCTTCACCGGAGGAAACCGGAAAGAATCCCAGGGCCCGCAGCGCCAAGTTGCGGGTTGCGGAAAAAATATAAACGAATCATGAAGATCCAATATCCTGAACAAACCACCCCCGGATCTGCATGAACGAAGAGACAACCAAAAAAGACAACAGGTCCTCCTGGAAGCGGCTGTTCCTGAACCACCATTGGCTGGTTCGGAACATCCCTTTCTTCCTGTTCCTTTCACTGCTCACGGTCCTGTATATCTACAATGGACATTATGCCGAGAAAACGATAAAGAATATAAACCGGACGGCCCGGGAGTTGAAGGAGTTGCAGTATGAATACAAGACCGTCAAAAGCGAGCTGATGTTCATCAACAAGCAAAGCGAAGTGATCAAGGCGGTGGAACCGCTGGGCCTTCGCGAAACCCTCCAGCCACCCGTAGCCATTAAAGACAGCCTCTTATACTGACAAGAAGCCAAAACCCAACTGCTGTTTGGAAGTAAAACAAGACATACTGTGGAGAGTGTACCTGATCTTCCTTGGCATCGTTGTCTTCAGCCTTTTCATTATCGGCAAGGCAGTCTATATACAAACGGCGGAGGGCGAATACTGGAAAGGCCTGAGCGATAGTCTCCACCTGGAGTACCGGGAACTTGATGCCGACAGGGGCACCATTTACAGCGAGGACGGTAGCATGCTGAGTACCTCCATTCCTTTCTTTGACGTCCGGATTGACTTCGGGGCCGATGGCCTGCGTGAGAAAAACGGCCGGCGGTTCAAGGAAAATATTGACTCGCTTTCCTTACAACTTGCGGCCATGTTTGGGGACCAGTCTGCCGCGGCCTACAAAAAGGAGTTGTCGGACGCCTATCGCAAGCGGGAACGCTACTATCTCCTGAAAAAAAATATCACATTCCGTGAATACCAGGCCATGCGTGAATTCCCGCTGGTGCGTAGCGGGCGTAATAAAAGCGGGTTCATTTTCGAAGACAGGGAGAAACGGCTCACACCATTTGGGCTGCTGGCCAACCGTACCATTGGCCTCTCCCGGGAGTATATGGGTGCCGATGGCAGGATGGTTAATAAAAATGTGGGGTTGGAGAAGACATATGATTCTCTCCTTCGCGGGGTAACGGGCAAGCGCCTGGTTCGTCGTATCGCGGGAGGCGCTTTCGTGCCCATTGAAGGCTCTGAAATCGAACCGGAAAATGGCAAGGATATCCTGACCACGCTGGATGTGAATATCCAGGACATCGCCCAGCAGGCACTCATGAAGATGATGATCGAGAATGAATGTGAACATGGTACCTGCATCGTCATGGAAGTCAAAACCGGTAAGATCAAGGCCATGGCCAACCTCGGCCGACAGCCAGACGGCAGTTATTATGAGGATTTTAACTATGCGATTGCAAAATCGGAACCGGGCTCCACGTTTAAGCTGGTTACCCTCCTCTCCGTCCTGGAAGACAAATACACAACGCTCGATCATACCGTAAACCTTGAAGGCGGTGTCTGGAAAACGGCCGGCAGAACCGTCTACGACAGTGAAAAGCATGGCCGCACCCAGGTAACCGTGAAACAGGCTTTTGAACTCAGCTCAAACGTGGGCATGGCCAAATTGGTAACGGCTTACTACAGCCAGAAGCCACAGGCTTTCCTGGACCACCTGTATAAACTGCGCCTGGATACACTCACCGGGCTTGGATTGCTCGGGGAAAACAAACCCGTGATCCCCAAGCCTAAGAGTCGCTACTGGAGTGCACCCACCCTTCCCTGGATGGCCTTCGGGTATAACCTTTCCCTGACGCCCCTGCATACGCTCATGATCTATAACGCCGTAGCCAACGATGGGAAAATGATGAAACCGTACCTCGTGAACGCGGTGCTGAAAGATGGCAGGGAACTCCAGCAGTTCGGACCTGAAGTGTTGAAGGAATCGATCTGCAGTGAAGCTACCTTGCAGCAGTTAAGGGAATGCCTCGAAGGCGTGGTAACGGAAGGCACCGCACGCAGCCTGATGACGCCTTATTATACCATTGCCGGAAAGACAGGCACCGCGCTGGTGGCCAACGGCACCCGTGGTTACGCAGACCATATCTACCAGAGTTCCTTTGCCGGTTACTTCCCCGCAGACAATCCACGCTATTCCTGTATCGTAGTGATCCGGAACAAGCCTTTCGCCCGCAAATACTATGGCGGCCTGGTGGCCGGTCCCGTGTTCCGCGAAGTGGCCGATAAGCTCCATGCACTGGATGCCGGTTCGCGACCCGCCTATACCGCCGTGCAAAGGGCAGACAGCAGCTTCTACGCCTGGAGCGGGTGGAATGCTGATTACAGGAATGTGTACACGAAACTCCACAAGCCATACCGTGATTCAGCGGGAAAGTCCCGTTGGGCCTGGCTGGTGAACGACCATTTCCAGCCTACAACCAGGAATATGCCGGTATCGGCGGACCTCATGCCTTCCCTGAAGGGGATGGGCCTCAAGGACGCACTCTACCTGCTGGAGAATATGAAACTGAAAGTGGTGGCCAATGGCCGTGGAAAAGTGCGCAGCCAGTCGATCCGGGAAGGAACAGCCGTTGTCAAAGGCCAGACCGTGTACCTGGAACTGGGCGCGTGAGGAAGTGAGAGGTGAGAGGTGAGAGGCGAGAATATTAACTGTCAACCGTCAACTAATTAATGCCCATCCTACAGGACATATTATATAAAGTAAGCCTCCGCTCGGTCCAGGGCAGCACTGCCGTGGACGTGGATAGCCTTCACATCGATTCACGCGAAGTGAAGCCGGGTGGTTGTTTCATTGCAGTGCGCGGCGTGAGCAGCGACGGGCATATGCATATCCCAGCTGCCCTGGATAAAGGCGCCCGCGTGATCGTTTGCGAAGACTTGCCAGAGGAACGCCGGGAAGGCGTGACCTATGTCCAGGTGGCTAACTCGGCCGAGGCTACCGGTTACATGGCGCATGAATTTTACGGCCGGCCCTCCGGGCAGCTGAAGCTGGTGGGCGTTACCGGTACCAACGGGAAGACCACCATCGCCACCCTGCTTTTTAAGCTGTTGACCGAACTGGACCATATCTGCGGGCTTGTTTCCACGGTTCAGAACCAGATCGGCAACGCC
>JALOMP010000190.1 GCA_025455365.1 Chitinophagaceae bacterium
GTATTACGTTTATAAGAGAATGTTTCCCGCCGGCCGAAACAACTATCTGTTCAGGAGCATAGTTTATCCCGTTTTCCTCTTTGAATTTCTTCGAGATGGCTTCCCTGAGATCATTATAACCGGGCACCGGCGGGTATTTGGAATAATTATCATCGATAGCTTTCTTTGCAGCTGCCTTAATATAATCAGGAGTGTTGAAATCAGGTTCCCCGAGACTGAGGTTTATTACATCAATACCTTTTGCCTTCAATTCACGGCTCTTCTGGGCCATTGCGAGAGTCTGGCTGACTGACAGCGATTTGATCCGGTCCGAAAGATGTTCCATAGCTGGGTTTTTAGTTTAAAGTTTAAAGTTTAAGTTTTAAGTCCGGAGTTAAAGTTAAGAATAAAAGAAGTAAGTTTGTTCTTTGTTAATAATTTGAAGAAAAATGGAGACATTTTACGATATTCTTAAGATTACGGTTCCGGCATTGCTGGTTTTAATTACATCATGGGTGGTGATCAGATACCTGCTGAAGAATGATCAGGATAAACGCCGCCAGGAGCTTATACTGCAGAACAGCAGGACAGTAACTCCAATTAAGCTTCAGGCCTACGAACGGATTGTTCTTTTCCTTGAAAGAATCTCACTCGAATCACTTCTGGTAAGGGTAAACTCCCCCGGAATGACAGTTGCGCAGCTTCATTCTGCACTTTTAACGACAATCAGGAGTGAGTTTGAGCATAATCTTTCCCAGCAGATCTATGTATCCCCCACGGCCTGGCAGGCAGTCAGCAACCTGAGGGAACAGAATATTTTCATCATCAATTCCATCGCCCAGGCCATTCCGGGCGATCTGAAGGGCTCCGAGCTCAGTAAGAAAATCGCCGAGTTGTTGAATGTTGACCCCAAGGCATCCATGCATTCCATGGTGCTGGAAGCCATCAACCACGAAGCAAAAAAACTGCTCTGACCATGTCAGGAAAAAAATATACCGATTCGGGAATTGAAATCCGGGAATGCTACCATGCGTCTGATATAAAGGGATCCGTTGAAGAGAAACCCGGTGAATACCCGTATACCCGCGGGGTACAGCCGGACATGTACCGGGGCAAACTCTGGACGATGCGCCAGTACGCCGGATTTTCCACCGCGGAAGAAAGCAACAAGCGTTACCATTACCTGCTTTCCCAGGGCGTGATGGGTCTCAGCGTGGCATTCGACCTTCCCACGCAGATCGGGTACGACAGCGACCACCCACTGGCCGAAGGGGAAGTTGGCAAGGTTGGCGTGGCGATCGACAGCCTGGAGGACATCGAAGTTTTATTCAGGGACATTGAACTGGAAAAGGTTTCCACCTCCATGACCATCAACGCAACGGGTTATATACTGCTGGCGTTTTATGTTGCCCTTGCCAAAAAGCAGGGGGCCGATCTCAAAAAAATCACGGGCACGATCCAGAACGATATCCTGAAGGAATACGCGGCCCGGGGCACCTATATCTATCCTCCGAAACCTTCGATGCGGATCATCACCGATATTTTTGAATGGTGCTCCCGCGAACTGCCAAAATGGAATACCATTTCCATATCAGGATACCATATCCGGGAAGCAGGCAGTACCGCGGTGCAGGAAATCGCCTTCACCCTCAGTAACGGGAAGGCGTACGTGAAAGCTGCGCTGGAGAAAGGACTGGATATCAACGTATTTGGAAAACGGCTTTCATTCTTCTTCAACGCGCACAACAACCTGTTTGAGGAGGTGGCGAAATTCCGTGCCGCGCGCAGGATGTGGGCGAAAATCATGAAGGACCTGGGCGCGACGGATCCAAAAGCCATGATGCTCCGCTTTCATACCCAGACGGGCGGCAGTACGCTCACGGCCCAACAGCCATTGAACAATATCGCCCGTGTGACGGTACAAAGCCTGGCTGCGGTATTGGGTGGCACACAATCGCTGCATACCAACGGGTACGATGAAGCCCTCAGCCTCCCCACGGAAGAAGCGGCGAGAATCGCCCTGCGCACCCAGCAGGTCATTGCCTTTGAAAGCGGCGCGCCGGATACGGTTGACCCCCTTGCGGGATCGTATTTCGTGGAAACGCTTACGGCCGAAGTTGAACAACTGGCCTGGGACCTGATCATGAAAATTGATGCGATGGGCGGTGCCGTCGTAGCCGTGGAACAGGGCTTCATCCAGGACGAGATTGCGAGAAGTGCTTATACATACCAGCGCGATATCGAGGACGGCAAAAAAATCATCGTAGGCGTCAATACATTCCAGGTGGAAGAAACCCGGGATACGCCCCTGCTCCAGATAGATGATTCCATCCGCGAAGGACAGGCACGTAAACTGAACCTGCTCCGCAGTCGCCGGGATGCGGAAAAAGCCCGTCGATCCCTGGAAAAAGTACGCACCGCTGCTTCAGGAACAGAAAACCTCATGCCTGTAGTCATCGAAGCCGTGGAAAACCTCTGTACCCTCGGGGAAATTGCGGATGCCTTACGGGCGGTGTACGGGGAATACAAGTGAAGGTTCGTGGTTCAAAAGTGTACGTATAAGGTTCACAATCTGAACTTCACCAGGTACTCGTTAAACTCCTTTCTTAATTCATTAATCACTTTCTCCAGCGTCCTGTATTCATCCTGCAGGTTTTCGTGGTCGGCGAGAATTTCCGCCCTCACCTGGTCTGCTCCCAATCCTGTTTCCCTGCTTACCAGGTGCAGGTGCTCCCTGATCTTGTGTTTCAGTTCGTCAATATTGTTTCGCTGGATGATGAACTGGTTCTGGAAATGTTCCATGCCGTTGCGGGCGTCATAGCCCGTGTTGTTGCTGGCCACTTCATCCAGTCGATGCTCCAGTACTTGGAGGTCGTCTTTATAGAATTCAAGCCCCTTAATCCATTCGTTGTGTTCTGCGCCAATCTGGCTGATATTCGCGTAGCTCATATTGGTAGGTTTTAAACAAATCTACCAATCTGGTTTCCTGGTTGGCATGACTGGAGTCACGGAACGGGATGATTGAAGGCAGAAATGTTTTTGGCACATTCGAGCTGTGGGGAATGATTGAGACCACGAATGCAGGTAACAGGGCTCCATTCCATGAACCATGAACTATGAACCATGAACCACGAACCGTATACTACGAACCATTCACTTGATTTTATTTCGCCAGAGCTTCTTCACAAGCTTCTCCAATTCTACCGCATGGAACACAATAGCGGCGGCCCCCATGCAGCCTAATAATTCCTGCCAGCTGAGGGGTTTTGTCTTAAAATGCAGGTTGCAGAATGGAAGGTAAATGATTGCCAGTTGCAGGAGCACCGTCAGCACCACCGCGCCCAGCAGGGGCATGTTTGAAAATATCCCCTGCTGAAGCAGGAACTGCCGGTCGCTGCGTATCGCCATGACATGACCCAGCTGTGCGAAAGCCAGAATGCTGAACACGATTGTCTGCCAGTTGTCGTGTCCCGTGTTAATGGCCCAGGCCTGGGCACCGAGGGTGACGGCCGCCATAAACAGTCCCACCCAAATGATGTGGTACCCGATGCCGTCTGCAAACAGGCTTTCGCCCGTCTGGCGCGGGGGCCGGTGCATGATATCCTTTTCCGCCTTTTCCCCGGCCAGGGCCAGGCCGGGCAGCCCATCGGTTACCAGGTTAATCCAGAGGAGGTGGATAGGGAGGAGTGGAATCGGCAGGCCAATGAGCGGAGCCAGGAAAATGGTCCAAATCTCCGCGCTGTTGCAGGTCATGATATACTTTACAAATTTCCGGATATTCTCATAGATCCGCCGTCCTTCCTTTACGGCCTTGACAATGGTGGCGAAATTATCGTCCAGCAGGATCATGTGCGCGGCTTCCTTGCTTACGTCCGTTCCATTGATGCCCATGGCCACGCCGATATCGGCCATCTTGAGAGAAGGCGCGTCATTGACGCCGTCTCCCGTCATGGACACAAAATGATGCCTGGCCTGCAGGGCCCTGACGATATGCAGTTTCTGCTCGGGACTAACCCTGGCATATACCCGCACTTTTTCCACGATCTCCTTATAGGTATCCGGTGGCATTGCTTTCAGTTCATTACCGGTGAGGATAAGGTCTGCCGGGCCAAGGATACCTATTTGCCGGGCGATCGCGGCAGCCGTTGCCGGGTGGTCGCCAGTGATCATGACGGGATGGATGCCGGCGGTTTGACAGTCGGCGATCGACTGTTTCACTTCCTCCCGGGGTGGATCGATCATCGCCACCAGGCCGGCAAACTGCAGATCCTTTTCAACCTGTTCATATACAAAGGGGTCCGGCAGCCGGTCTATTACGTTGCAACCATAAGCCAGGACGCGCATTCCGTCAGACGCCATGGCATGCGCCTTCTGGAGGATTTGTGGCGTGGCCTCGCCCGGGGCCATGCTTCCCGTGATGGATTCCACGGCTCCTTTGGATACCACCAAAAACTTTCCGTTGAAGTCATGGATGGTGGTCATGCATTTCCGGTCTGAATCAAAGGGAAGTTCAGCTTTTCGTTCATGATGCCGCATCAGTTCCTGTACCTTTTCCCATCCGAGTTTCTTTTTGGAAAACTCCACGATGGCCACTTCCGTGGGATCGCCCATGGGCGTTTGGTCCGCGCTGAATTTCACATCATGGTTGAGGCTCATCGCCAGGTCCAGTAACGGGATATGAAAAGCCATGTCAAACGGGGTTGGCTCCGTGACCGTTTCCATCACCTGCATCTTGTTTTGCGTGAGCGTGCCGGTCTTGTCCGTGCAGATAAAACTCACCGAACCCAGGGTTTCCACGGCTGGAAGTTTCCGGATCAGGGCATTTTTCTTCACGAGTCGCTTGGCGCCGCGGGCAAGGGCGATGGTGATCAATGCGGGAAGGGCCTCCGGAATCGCCGCTACGGCCAGGGAAATGGCCAGGAGTAGCATCTTCAGCGGATCTTCCCCCCGAAGCACGCCTACGCCGAGGAGTAAGAGGCAAATCGCCATAATGAGGTAGGAAAGCTTCCTTCCGAAATCCGCCATCCGCTTCTGCAGGGGCGTTACCGTGCCTTCCTCCTGCAACATCTCCGCGATCTTCCCGATCTCCGTGTTCATACCGGTTGCCGTCACCACGCCCTGTGCCCGCCCATTGGTGATCAGCGTACCCTTGTACGCCATATTCAGGCGATCACCCAGCGGAATATCATCCCCCTCCAGGGCCTCCGGCCGCTTATCCACGGGAACGGATTCGCCGGTGAGGGCAGACTCATCTACATTGAAGCTATGCGTTTCCGTTAGCCGAATATCGGCCGGTACGGCGTTGCCCGCTTCCAGCATGACCAGATCGCCGGGGACCAGTTCGGATGAGGGCAGGTTCAGGGAAATGCCATCCCGGATAACCATCGCCTGCAGGGTGGCCATTTTCTTCAGCGCTTCCATGGCCTTTTCCGCACGGAATTCCTGTACAAAGCCAATCACGGCGTTGAGCATCACGATGACCAGGATGATCACCGTGTCTGTCAGATCACCTACAATCCCGGAAATGACAGCCGCCGCAATCAGGACGATGATCATGAAATCCTTGAACTGGGAAAAAAAAAGCAGCCAGGCAGGTTTCTTTTTCTTTTCCCGCAATTCATTGGGGCCGTACTGCAGGTGGCGGCTGGACGCTTCTTCAGCGGTGAGCCCACGGGGACCTGTACCGGACTTTATAAAAACCTCCGCCACCGGGTAATTGTGCCATCCCATAACTCAGGTTTTGGAGAACCGGTACAGCAGTACCAGGTTCAGGAAGTATATCGTAAATATAAGTATTGAATCCCATGCCATTCGAAACCTCTTTCCATATGCGGAGAAAATCAACCCCATGATCACAATTGCCGTCATGACAAGGGTACTAAACACGGACAGGATATGAACATCCGAAGCATCCTTCAGTAAATGGCCC
>JALOMP010000191.1 GCA_025455365.1 Chitinophagaceae bacterium
TCGGCAACGGCAATCGCACCCACCGAGCCCGTCTTAAAAAAGCCGTCGGATATATTCGACCATGTAGTGCCCATGTCCGTAGTCTTCCACAAGCCGCCGCCTGTTGTACCCATGTAATAGGTATTGATATCCCCTATCACACCGCTGGCCGTAACGGAACGGCCGCCGCGGAAAGGCCCGATATTCCTCCATTTCAGGGGTTTATAGATGGCATTGAAATCCGCAACCGCTGGAGCCGTCGCTGCCGGAGGATTGGTTTGCTTTTTCTGTGCGAAGGAAGGCATGATCAGGCAGGTAGCCATGACCGTGAGCAGGGAAAGGTAACGCATAAGCGGGGGTTATTCCTGCAATATAAGTAAGAGTTGACTGTTGACAGACAAAAGAACCGGTTCATCGTTCATGGTTCGTGGTTCGTGGCTTATCGTCCATGGATAAGACAGGATTTCTGCCATGAACCATGAACCACGAACCATGAACCTATCTGACAACCGTCAACTAAAAATTCTTAAACCTTTCCCAGCAGCATTTCTCCAGTCCTTCACGGTCATCCGGGTGGGCGATATTGATCAGGGCCTTGGCGCGCTGGCGGAGGTTCTTGCCGAAGAGATAGGCCACGCCGTATTCCGTAACAATATAGTGCACGTGAGACCGGGTAGTGACCACCCCCGCGCCCGGCTTGAGGAACGGTACGATGCGGGGAACGCCCTTGGCCGTACGGGAAGTCAGGGCAATGATCGGCTTGCCGCCTTCAGAGAGGGCTGCGCCCCGGATGAAGTCCATCTGGCCGCCGACACCAGAAAACTGGTAGGTGCCAATGGAATCCGAACAAACCTGCCCGGTGATATCCACTTCAATGCAGCTGTTCACCGCTACCACCTTTGGATTGCGGCGGATGACATGCGGATCATTGACATAGTCGATATCCAGGAAGTTAAAGGCGGGGTTGTCATTCACGTATTCATACAAACGCCGCGATCCAAGGGCAAAGCCGGTAACGATTTTATTGGGATGGATGCGTTTGAATTTGTTGTTGATGACGTCTTTTTCGAAGAGGTCGATGATGCCGTCTGAAAACATTTCGGTATGAACGCCCAGGTCCTTATGGCTGTGCAGGCAATTCAGCACAGCATCCGGAATCGCCCCGATGCCCATCTGCATGGTGCTTCGGTCCTCAATCAGTTCCGCGATGTACTGGCCGATTTTAATTTCCTTATCCGTCACTTTTTCAGCGAAGCTGGTCTCCTGCATCTGGTCTTCGCAATACACCATGGCATGGAACCGGCTGGCATGAATCATGCCGTCGCCATGGGTGCGGGGTGCGTTGGGGTTTACCTGGGCGATGACTTTTTTGGCCGTATTGACGGCGCTTCGGGCCACGTCCACAGACACTCCCAGGGAACAATACCCATGCTCATCGGGAACGGATACCTGCAGGATGGCCACGTCCAGCGGAAGGATTCCGCGCTTGAACAATTCCGGGATCTCGCTGAGGAAAACAGGAATATAATCCGCCCGTCCGTTGGCTACCGCCTCACGGATGGAACCGGATACGAACATGGAATTCATGGTGAAATTCTCCTGGTACTCCGGCTTGCACACATCCAGGTTGCCATATACACTGATAGACACAATCTCCACATCCTTAAGCCGGTGGGCCTCCTTAGCCAGTTCATTGACCAGGTAAACGGGGGTTTGGGCGCTTCCATGCAGGAATATCCGGTCGCCGGACTTGATTACAGACAGGGCTTCCTGCGGGCTTACGTATTTAATATCGACTTTCATACCGATTGTTTGTGATGCAAAAGTAGCCAACGCCCGAAAATACGGTATGACTGTCTTCTTTATTTTAACTGACGAAAATCATCCAATGGGCTATTTTTGCAGTCATCAAGACTGGTCCCATGAAACAATACATCCTACTATTCGCAATGCTGGCGATCTCCGTCCTGTCCCTGAAGGCCCAGAACGGCCGCATGCCCGCCGTAGACAAATCGCCGCTGGACATGAGCTACTACCCGGCCAATTACCCCGTCCTGAAAATCCAGGAAAAACTGACCGAGCCCCTCCTTGCCAGGGTTATTTACAGTCGCCCCGCAAAAAACGGGCGCATTGTTTTCGGGGAACTGATTGAATACGGCACCATCTGGAGACTGGGCGCCAACGAAGCCACGGAACTGGAAATTTTCAAAGACAGCCGGATTGGCAATGTTAAGATCAAAAAAGGGCGATATTCCCTGTATGCGATTCCCAATGAAAAAACCTGGACGCTCATCATTAACCGTGATACAGACACCTGGGGCGCTTTCAAATACGACCAGAAAAAAGACGTTGCCAGGGTATCGATTCCGGTAGAGAAAACAAGCGAAGCAACCGAGTGTTTCACGATGTTTTTTGAAAAATCCGGATCCGCCGTTAACCTGTTGATCTATTGGGACGACCGGAAAGCCACGGTCCCCTTCCAGTTCTGACCCATGTGTGGCATCGCCGGCATCTGTTCCGCACATGAGCCGCTGACCGGGCGCGACCGCCTGCAGGCCATGGCCGACAGTCTCCGGCACCGGGGCCCGGATGGGGAAGGATTCTATAGGGGACGCCAGGACCAGGCTTATGTGGGGTTTGCCCATCGCAGGCTGGCCATTACGGATGCTTCCGATCGCCATATCCAGCCTTTCCGCTATCTCAACCGGTTCGTTATAGTCCATAACGGCGAAATCTATAACCATGGCGAAATCCGGCAGCGGCTGGTTCAGCAGGGATATGTCTTCTCCACTTCGGGCGACACAGAGGTAATCGCCGCAGCATACGCCGCATGGGGTCCCGACTGCCTGCATGAATTTGACGGCATGTTCGCCTTCGCCGCCTGGGATGAAAAGACGGGAACCCTTTTTTGCGCACGCGACCGCTTTGGTGAAAAACCGTTTTTCTACCATTGGGATGATGCAAGCCGCACCCTGTGCTTTGCTTCCGAGATGAAGGCGCTGTGGGCTGCCGGAATTCAAAAGAAGATCCAGCCAGCCATGTTCCTGCATTACCTCACGCTGGGCCTGACCTACCACCCGGGGTTGCCTGAACTCAGTTTCTACGAAGGAATCTTCCAGCTGCCCGCGGCCCACTACTTTTTATGGCGTCCAGGCATGGATGGTATTCAAATGACGGCATATTGGGATATTAACAAGGAAACCATCACCGACATCGACAAAGGCGAAGCGATCCCGGCGTTCAGGCGTCTCTTTGAAAAGGGCGTTTCACGCAGGCTTGAATGCCAGCGTCCCATGGCGGCACTGGTCAGCGGAGGGCTTGACAGCACCACCCTGCTGGCAGCTGCCAGGAATCTTCAGGGACCCCGGACCGGATACCCCGGTAGCACCGGACCATCAACCGCTTCGGCATCCCGGGGGGTATTGGACGCCGGCATCGAAGCTACAGATGATGTTAAAAACAGGCCGTCGCGCATGATAAGCGACAGCTTCAGCGCTGTTTTCCCGGGTTATGAAAAAGACGAGTCCGACGCCATCACCTCCGTGAACCGCCATTTTAACCTGACGCCACACCTCACGGAGCCATCCGGCGAAGCCCTGGTGGCGTCCATGGAAACCCTCGCCTGGCACCAGGAAGAACCCTTCAGTTCTGCCAGTGTATGGGCCCAGTATACCGTATACGGATACGCGAAACAGCAAGGTTACACGGTGATGATGGATGGACAGGGTGCTGACGAGTTGCTGGCCGGATACGAGCGGTATATTCCATGGGGACTCAGGGAGCTGGAAATCTCCGCGCGCCAGGAACATCGCAGGGAGCCGAAAGGTATAAACCCGGGCTTTCAGGGCTACGGCCCGGAAGCTTTCTGGGAAAACGGTTTCGGGTTTACCTGGAACTACCGGAGAAGCATAAGCGCCAAGTTCCCCGGTTTTACCACGGCCTTCCTGGAATCACGCGCCCGCAGGGAACATGCCCGGCATCCCTACATCGATGCCCGCTTCCTGGATACCTACAGCGGTTCGGGTTTCATTCGTAAACCGATCATCCGGAAACTGAATGATATCCTGTACCATGATGCCCTGCAGGGGCCCTTGCAGGAACTGTTGCGGTATGCCGATCGAAACGCGATGGCCCATGGCGTGGAAGCCCGCCTGCCTTTCCTTTTCCATGAACTGGCGGAATTCCTGTTTTCAATTCCGGCGAACCTGAAACTGCGGGACGGATGGACAAAATGGATCCTCCGGGAATCATATCGCCCATCCATACCCGAAGAAATCCTGTATCGCAAGGGAAAGACCGGATTTGAACCACCCCAAAAAACCTGGATGTCACTACCCGCTGTGGAACGCTCCATTCAGAAAGCCCGTCAAAAACTGGTAGATGCCGGCATGCTGAAACCAGCCGTTCTTAGAAAACCTGTCAGGCCACATAGTGCCTATGAGCGCCATGCCTACGATTGGCGGACCTGGGTATCCGCGCAATTTATCTGAGCAGATGACGGACTGCGGTGCCGCTGTGGCTAACCGCATCCGTATGAACCATGCCACCCGAAGGCTTCGCCGTAACACAGATCCTTTTCCATCTCAAACAACCCGCACCCAGAGGACAACGAGATCGTCCCTTATTACTGGAAGCTTTTCCCCATCTTTGCAGGATTCAAATCACGCACGCTATATGAAACCAGCCACGCTCTGCATCCATGCCGGTTCCCACCCGGACCCTTCCACCGGCGCCATCATGACCCCCATTTACCAGACTTCCACTTATGTGCAGGAAGCCCCCGGCGTCAACAAGGGTTATGAATATGCCCGGTCGCAAAACCCCACGCGATTCGCCCTGGAAGAGGCTTTCGCGCTGCTGGAAAAAGGAAAATACGGGCTGGCATTCAGTTCCGGGGTGGCCGCCACCGATGCGGTGATCAAACTGCTCGCGCCGGGGGATGAAGTGATCTGCGGGAACGATATGTACGGAGGAACCTACAGGCTCTTCACCAAAGTGTTTGAGAAGTTCGGGATTAAATTCCACTACGTGAACATGCAGGATATAGCCAACATTGAAAGCCATATCAATGCCAACACGCGACTGATCTGGTTGGAGACGCCCACCAACCCGTTGATGAATATCACGGACATCCGGGCCGTGAGCGCATTGGCCAAACCGCGCAAGATCCTGGTTACCGTTGACAATACCTTCGCTTCGCCTTACCTGCAGAACCCGTTGGATCTGGGTGCGGATATCGTGATGCACTCCGCCACCAAATACCTCAGCGGACACAGCGATGTGATCCAGGGCGCCCTGATGATGAACGATAAGGAGCTGCGAGACCAGCTCTACTTTATCCAAAAGAGTTGTGGAGCCGTGCCGGGACCGATGGACTGCTTCCTGGTACTAAGGGGTATCAAGACCCTGCATGTACGCATGGAAAGGCATTGTGAAAACGGAAAGGCGATCGCACAGTGGCTGCGCAACCACCCCAAAGTGGGAAAAGTGTACTGGCCCGGATTTGAAGACCATCCCAACCATGCCATCGCCAAAGTACAGATGAAGGATTTCGGTGGGATGATCAGTTTTGAATTGAAGGACGACTCCATGGACGCCGCACGCAAGGTACTCTCCTCCACGAAACTATTCGCCCTGGCCGAAAGCCTCGGCGGCGTAGAATCGCTGATCAACCACCCAGCTTCCATGACCCACGCTTCGATCCCAAGGGAAGAAAGGATTAAAAACGGGTTAAGCGATACACTGATTCGTCTGAGCGTAGGCATCGAAGACGTGGACGATCTGATCGAGGATCTGGAGCAAGCGATCGGTAGAGAGTAGGGTGTAGGGGATAGGGAGTAGGGGATAGGGAGTAGGGGATAGGGAGTAGGGGATAGGGGATAGGAATTAGGCGGTAGGTTTTCTAAGCATGAAAAACTTTTCTGATTC
>JALOMP010000192.1 GCA_025455365.1 Chitinophagaceae bacterium
GAGGATCAGGTTGATTTCTCCACTGTTTCCCTTCTTTTTGGCCCATGCCTGCCTGACGCCATCCAGTGCCCAAATACTGTACTGCTGGTCCCATGTCATTTGACTCCGGACATATTGGTGTACAACCTTCATCCGGTCTTCCGGTGTATTAACCCCCGAGAGTACCTGGTCCAACTCGCTAGTTCTTGGGATATTACGACTGAGTTGTGTGCCGAAATCTTCGTCCTCCATCAATTCCCGGATGATCTTCGGCCAGGTAGCCGCGAGATCAATACTGGTTACCCCGTTGTTGAAGCCATTTATGCGGAAAGAAACCCGCTGGATATAGTCTTCCGTGGAACTGATATACGGTTCTTCATCGAGGCCTGGAAGGTCTTTCATACTCATCGTGAGCTTTTCTCGAACGCCGCTTACTTTCTTATTTACACTATACGGTAAGGAAGTCTGAAAAAGCGGTGTGAAGAGAAATTCCTGGGGGTAATCCAGGGAACAGTAACTGTACCTAACGGGAATATCACGCTGAAAAGCCCAATCCTCAAAATTGAAAAACTTTCGCCTCAGGATATATTTAAATTCAAATACCGAACCCGTTTTGACACCAGGCATGGTAAAAGTCTGGCTTGAGTACCGGTTATCGATCTTCTTATCGTAAATGGACTGCTTGTCAAGTTTTACAATTTCCACCTGTCCGGATGCATCAAGATTATACGTGGCGGCTTCGAGCTTGGTTATAGCTTCGCCGCCATTGCGCGGACGGTAACTGAGTTTGATATTGGCCCTGTCCAGCCCTTTTTCCGTAAATACTTTAATACGTTCGTGACGCTTCAGCAGAATTTCCACCTCCCCGTTAAAAAACAGAAGTTCAGCTTCCTGTGATTCGAAAATAACTTCCGCCTCTGCATCGGGATCCAGGGCTGATTTTTTCTGTTCAAGATCAGCCCTGGAAACTTTTCCAAAAGCTTCCGTTTGCGATAGGGCGATTCCGTGAATGGCGATCGAAAGGACCAGGAGGAAAATGTGTTTCATGGGTTGGATGGGTTTATTAAGGGTTTCTAATACGAATTTTTTTAATATGACCACCGAAGCTTCGCGGTCAAAAGGCGGGCTTTATGGAGATGTTTCTTCGGAATAATGAGCGAGAGGATCTGGAAAAGTCTGGCGCCTCGGCGCGCTAAAGCCATAGACATATGCAAATAAAAAAACAAGTGACTTCATAGGCTGACAACCAATCTGCAAGTATAACGCAGCATTGGCATTTTATTACGTTAGCTGATTCGGCTTACAACAAAAAAAACCCGCACAAGCAGGGTTTTTCACGAAGAATGTTTTTTCTATACTACCACTGTTCCATACCACTGAAAAAGAAGCTTCCTTCGATGGCTGCATTGGCATCGCTGTCACTGCCATGGATGGCGTTCTTGCCCACGCTTTCCGCATACAGTTTACGGATGGTTCCTTCCGCGGCATTGGCCGGGTTGGTGGCCCCGATCAGGGTGCGGAAATCTTCCACGGCGTTGCCCTTTTCCAGGATAGCCGCCACAATGGGTCCACTGCTCATGAATTCGACGAGCTCCCCGTAAAAAGGACGCTCTTTGTGGATGGCGTAAAACTCACCCGCTTTTTCGGCGGAAAGTTTGGTCTTTTTCATCGAAACGATACGAAATCCCGCTTTTTCGATTTTCTCCAGGATGGCCCCGGTATAGCCCTTCTCAAATGCGTCGGGCTTGATCATGGTGAATGTCCTATTGCTCATATGAATGTTATTTGTCTGGGGCGCAAAGGTAGGGAAAGTTCATACTTCATAGTTCATGGTTCGTGGTTCATGGTTCATAGTTGTCGGTTTGCGGGGAAGGGGCGAAGGATTCTGATAAATTGACCACAAAATCTGCCATCCGTGAACCGTGAACCACGAACCATGAACTTTCCCTACCTTTGCGCCTCTTTTATGAAGCCCATACAGCAGATTTACCCGGAATTGTCCCAACCCAGGAATGTGGTGATCACCATGCACCAGAAACCTGATCCGGATGCCATGGGCTCAGCCCTCGGACTGTATCATTTCCTTTCCATGCTGGGCCACAGGGCCACGGTCATATCGCCCACGAACTGGGCCGATTTCCTCAATTGGATGCCGGGGTGCAAAACGGTTCTCGACTACGAAAGCCAGCGGGAAAAATCAGACCTGGTCCTGGACGAAGCGGACTGGGTATTCTGCCTCGATTTCAATGCCCTTCACCGGACCAAGCACATGGCCCGCAAACTGGAGTCCATCCGGGCGGAGAAAATCCTCATGGACCATCACGAAGAACCGCATACCAGCAGCTTCCAATACGGAATCAGCGTGATCCCGAAAAGTTCCACCGCTGAATTGGTGTATGATTTCATCCGCGAGGCAGGTTATTCCCATTTCCTCAATACCCCGATCGCGGAATGCCTCTATGCCGGCGTGATGTCTGATACGGGTTCCTTCCGTTTCCCCGTAACCACACCCAGTGTACACCTGATGGTGGCGGAATTGAAAAAGACCGGCCTGAACCATTCAAAAGTGCACGAAGAGATTTACGATAATTTCCTGGAAAACCGGTTGCGCTTCATCGGCCATGTACTGGTGCATCGCATGGAAGTTTTCTATGAATACAATACAGCCCTGATTGCCATCCCGAAAAGCGACCTCCAGAAATTCCGCATCCGAACGGGCGATACGGAAGGATTGGTCAATTACCCTTTATCCATCCAGGGTATTAAAATGGCCGCCCTGCTGATCGACCGTGATGAGGAAAGGCGATGGAGTTTCCGCAGCAAGGATGGGTTCGACTGCAACAATTTCGCCCGATCCTATTTCGAAGGCGGCGGACATTATAACGCGGCCGGTGGCCGGAGCGGTCTCTCCCTGGAAGACAATGTGCGGAATTTCCGCGAAGCCCTTCGTGAAAATGCATCTCAATTACAATAAACAAACAATGAAAAAAACAACAATCTGGCTGGCCCTGATGCCCCTGCTTTGGTTCGCTTCCTGCAAAAATATCGGCTATGAGAAGTCTAAATCAGGCATGGAGTACAAGATTTTTTCGGACGGGAAAGGCAAAGCGCTGAAAATTGGAGACTTCGTCAAGTTCCAGTACAAAGTAACGTTCAAGGACTCCCTGATCACTTCTTCCTACGGCTTTATCCCCGGGTATGACCAGGTTGACAGCGTCGGTCGCTACCATGATTTTTCTGAAATTCTCACAAAGATGAAAGTGGGCGACAGTGCGATTTGTATCCAGCTGTTCGACTCCCTGGCCACGCAGAACCAGTTCGGCATGCCTCCCTACATGAAAAAAGGCGACAAGCAGAAAATGGTTATCAAAATCGTGGATGCATTTCCTGACCGCAATGTAGCGGTAACGGATTACCAGCAGGAAATCGACCGGTTTAAGAACAACGACCTGGTCAAGATAGAAGGTTACCTGGCGCAAAAGAAAATCACGGCCGAAAAAGTCAATGGTAACGTGTACGTGGAAATACAGACAGCCGGCACCGGTCCCGCCGCAGACTCAGGCAAACTGGTGGGCATCAAATACACCGGGTATAATATGAATGGTGATTTTTTTGATTCCAACGTCGATTCAACCAAACAGGTGCAGAAGCACGGACTTGATCCTTTCTATTTTGTAGCAAAGCAGGAAGGTGCCATCGTAGGTATGCTTGATGGCATTACCAGGTTCAGGCAGGGCAGCAAGGGACGTATTTTCATCCCTTCCATCCTGGCCTATGGCCCGCAGGGCAACCCTCCCGCGATCAAGCCCAATGAGAACCTGATTTTTGATATAGAGGTAGTGGAAGTGAAGGACCTGCCACAGCAGAGCAATCCCTACCAGCAAATGCCGCAACAGGCGCCCAGAAACCAGTAATCTGTCAGGATAAGATACAGAAGGCCCCCGAAACAACGGGGGCTTTTTTTATGATTTCATCGCCTCCATGAGACGGATCACCTCCATGGCCTCGCGCACGTCATGTACGCGTAGAATGGAAGCCCCGCGCTGGATGGCCAGGGTATTCATGACCGTAGTTCCATTCAGCGATTCGGCCGCGGTGATACCCAGGGTCTTCCAGATCGTCGATTTACGAGACCAGCCGATCAGGATGGGCAGTCCCAGGATTTGCAGGCTCTCCATATTCCGGAATAGTTCAAAATTATGGGCGATGGATTTGCCGAAACCAAAACCCGGGTCAATGATGATATCTTTTATCCCGGCAGCCCGGCAATCGTCCACACGACGGATAAAATAGTCCAGCACTTCGCGGGTGATGTCGTCGTATTCCGGCTTTTCCTGCATGGTTGATGGCTCGCCTTTCATATGCATGCAGACATAGGGTACATTCAATGAACCCACCACGGCAAGCATGTCCGGGTTCATCCGTCCGCCGCTGATATCGTTGACGATGACGGCGCCGGCCTGCACAGCGGCCCTGGCCACGCTGGCATAATATGTGTCCGTAGATATAACGGTACCCGGGAATGACCGATGTAATGCCTCTATCACCGGCAGCACCCGGTCCGTTTCTTCTGCCGCGCTGATCCTGGTGCTGCCCGGCCTGGTACTTTGCCCCCCGATATCCAGGATCGACGCACCCTGTTCAATCATCAATGCGGCCCTTTCAAGGCTTTCGGGCAGGGTGGGGGTGCGACTTCCCGCATAAAACGAATCCGGCGTAATATTTAAAATGCCCATCACCATGGGTTTATCCACAATGAGAAGCCGTCCGTTGAGATTCAGGGTATACATTCTGACAGGGGTTCGTTATTTTTGACGTTTAAAGATATGACCAACCAGCAATACGATCAGGAGATCGAAGGATGCAAGCGGATTTTCCTGGACAAGACGAGGGACTATGGGACTTCCTGGAGGGTGCTGCGTACCATTTCCGTGGTTGACCAGATATTCATCAAGGCGCAGCGCATACGGACCATCCAGGAGAAAAAGACGCAGAAAATCGGCGACAGCATTGCCTCAGAATTCATGGGTATCGTGAACTATTGCGTGATCGGGCTGATCCAGTTAAAGCTGGGCGATGACAAAGTGGAAGACCTTAGCGCCGAAGAAGTGGAGCCGTTATACGACCAGGAAATCGCCCATGCCCGCCAGACCATGACGGACAAGAACCACGACTATGGCGAAGCCTGGCGGGACATGAGCCAGGAATCCTTTGTAGACCTGATCCTGATGAAACTGCTTCGTATCCGCCAGATACTGGTCAATGACGGTAAAACCCGGATCAGCGAAGGCATTGACGCAAACTTTACAGATATCCTCAACTATGCCGTATTCGGCCTCATCCTCATCGGGGAGGGCCGTCACCGGGCCGCTTAACAGCCCGCCCTTGTAAAATCAAAAAATCTTACCCGTTGCGCAGTTCATCGTAGGGGTGCTCTTTATTTTCAGCGGCCTCATCAAGGCCAATGACCCGTCCGGGCTCAGCTATAAGATGCAGGAATTCTTCGAGGTATGGGGATGGCATGGACTCAACGACTATACCTTGGCCCTGTCCATCCTGATGATCGCTTTTGAAATCATCGCCGGTATCGCGGTACTGTTGGGATGGCGATTCCCGTTGTTCAGTTGGTTGCTGCTCCTGCTGATCGTGTTTTTCACATTCCTGACCGGATACGCGCTCTTATCCGGTAAGATTCGGGAATGCGGGTGTTTTGGCGATTGCATCAAATTAACCGCACGCGATTCTTTTGTGAAGGATCTTTTCCTGCTCGCGCTGATCCTGGTTCTTTTCTACTATCGAAAGCAGGTAAAGCCTGTTTTTTCCAATCAAATCTCCCTTGTCCTCATCCTGGCCGTCACGGCCTTTTCATTTGGCATCCAGTTCTATGTGCTGAAATACCTGCCGGTTGTTGACTGCCTGCCTTACAAAGTGGGAAAGAATATCCCCGAGAACATGAAAATTCCCGCCGGTTCGATTCCGGACAGCACGGTGATCATGTTTAAATATCTTAAAGGCGGACAGCCGGTTGAATTTGACGCAGACCATTTTCCGGATGATTTCAATGATTCGCTTTACCAGTTCGTGGGAAGGTTTGACAAGGTAATCCGGCAAGGCAATGCCCAGCCGCCCATCAAGGACCTGGTCATGCTGTCGCCCTCCGGTACAGACACCACCCAGGCCATCCTCAACCAGCCGGGCTACAGCCTTGTCCTGTTCTCGCGGCACCTGGAAGGAGACCAGGGTTCATGGCTCAGTGATTTCATGACTATCCAGCAGGAGGCTTCCAGGTCCGGATTCCCACTGGTATGGGTAAGCGCAGATGCCGACCAGGCATCGGCAATCCTGCAAGGCCTGAAACTGGAACAGGTACCTGTTCTCCGTGGAGACCTGGTAGCCATCAAAACGGCCGCCCGGGCGAATCCTACCCTCTACCTCCTGGAACAGGGCACCATCCTCCAAAAATGGTCATATGCCCGTTTCGGGAAAGTGACAAAATACCTGGAAACGCTGCCGGGAAGGAAATAATCCCACGGGAGGTATAACCGCCGTCAACGGCGTGTTGAAAAAAGTTGTATTTTAAGGATACGATTAGACCAAAACATGCCAGTATGAAAAATGTATCTGACATCTTCAAGCGCAAGGGTTTGCATAATGTGACCGTTTCGCCCGATTCCAAAGTATTGGATGCCCTCCGGATCATGGCCGACAAAAACATTGGCTCGGTGGTAGTCATGGAAAGTGACCGGTACATCGGCCTGTTCACGGAGCGTGATTATGCCCGGAAAGTAATCCTGCACGGCAAATCATCGAGTGAACTGACCGTGGGAGAGATCATGTCCGAATACCTCCCCAGGGTAACACCGAAGAGTTCGCTGGAAGAATGCATGGAAGTGATGACCAACCACAATATCCGCTACCTGCCGGTGTTTGAGGGAGATGATTATGTGGGTGTTATTTCCATTATCGACGTGGTAAAGGAAACCATCCTCGCGCAGCGGGACACCATTGAACAACTGCAGCAGTACATTCACTCCGCATAATTTTAACATTATAACTATGGAATTCTGACATCGTTTCAGATATTTGCACAAAATCTGATACGCATGAAAAAATTCCGAATGTTATTGACTCTCGCGGCATTGATGGCCGTTGCTGCGGCAAACGCGCAGAACACTTCTTCCAGCTACAGGACTGCCGTGGGTGTGAAATTTTACCCCGGCGCGATTTCACTCAAACATTTCGTGAATGACAAAGGCGCCCTCGAAGGACTCGCCTCGTTCTGGAAAGGCGGCGTACGCATAACCGGCCTGTATGAACTGCATTACCCCCTCCTACAGGTAGACGGTTTGCAGTGGTATATTGGTCCCGGCGCCCATATCGGCTTCTATGACGAGAAATATTACGGTAGTTCAGCCTTTATAGGCATCGACGGGGTCATTGGCGTTGACTACAAGATTCCCGGGGCACCCTTGAACCTTTCCCTCGACTGGAACCCTTCCTTTGAATTTGGCGACGGCGCGGAATTCCAAAGCTGGGGCGGATTGGGCATTCGTTTCACATTCTGACAAGTATCGCCACGCATCATACTGAAAACCCCCTCCCAAGGGGGTTCTTCATTTTTCAGCGATGGCTTTACGAAACAGGATGCAAACAGGGAATCACTGGATCACGACTTCTGATATGATCTGCTCACCCAATGCTTCGTTTACCCGTTCCCGTATGATGTTTTTCTGGTATACCAGTTCGTTTTTGAGCGGTGCAACGGATGTGGTGATGAAAAGGGTATTCTGAACGATCTGAACCTTATCAGTATAGCGGGCGATGGTCTTGCCCATTAATTGTTCCCAGACTTCCTCGATCTGCATGGAGCGGATGCCTTCTTTCAGCCTGCTTTTCTGCAGGAACTGCTGGAGCGCTTTCTGGAGGGAGACTTCGGAGGCCATGGGGAGGTTTCCGGCAAAGGTGCGATAAAAAGTTCAGGACGTCAATTCCAGCAGCTGACAATCGACCCCGATGCCTTCCATCACCAGGCGGATGCGCTGCGCGTGCGTGTCGGTGAGAAATACCTGCCCATCGTTTTGCCGGCAGACCCATTGCAAGAGGTTTTCCATACGACCAGCATCGAGTTTTTCAAAAATATCATCGAGCAACAGGATCGGTGCGTACCCTTTAGCCTTTCGAAGGATGGAAAACTCGGAGAGTTTCAGGGCAAACAGAAGGCTTTTACGCTGGCCCTGGGAGGCAGATTGCTTAAAAACAAGGCCGTTCAGGTCAAACTCAAGATCGTCCCGGTGCACGCCGGACATGGTCCTTTGCAGAGCCAGGTCTCGCTGGCGGTTCTGTTGCAGGGAATCCCGGAAGTCCTGCTTGTCCAGTGAACTCTGGTAGCGCATCCCAATGATTTCGGTCCTTCCCGCTATGAAGGCATACATTTCGGACACTTGTGGAATAAATACCTCTAAGAAAGCCTTCCTGGACTGGTATATACGGGAACCGGCAGATACCAGCTGGTCATCAATGATATCCAGGATGTCAAAATCCGGATGTGGTTGTTCTGCCGCTTTTTTAAGAAAGCCATTCCTTTCCTGCAGGATCTTCTCATAGCGGATCAGGTCCTGCAGGTAGTCCTCATCCAGTTGGGACAAGAGCGCGTCAAGAAACTTTCTCCGTTCTTCAGCGCCGCCCGTAACAAGTTCGATATCATCCGGAGCGATGAACACTACCGGGAAACGGCCGATATGCTTTGAAAACCGGCTTAGCTGCTCCCGGTCAACCCAAAGCTCCTTTTTACCGTTTTCACGGAGAATCCGGGTGATTTCATGCTCATGCCCGTCCATCTCGAAAAATCCCTGTATCCGGAACCCGGCCATACCCGTCTGTTGGGAGGCGGCCTCTGTTCTTGAGAAATAACTGCGTGTGAAGCAGAGAAAATGGATCGCGTCCAGCAGGTTGGTTTTACCCACACCATTGGCGCCACTGACACCCACCACCCGGCGGTTGAAAACAAAAGACGCCTGGCTGTAATTGCGGAACTGGGTCAGGGAAATGCGGGTAAGATGCAAGCGCTGGATTTAGGTCCGCAAACATACGCCAAGACCATCAATCGGTCCCTGAAATAGGCCCCGGGATGGCAGGAGAATTGGCATTTTCGTCCTATATTTGCCCCTCAATTCCAAATACGTGGGTACCACCAAAACAACATCTGTAAAATTCAGCAAGGAAACCTACCTCTACTGGTATGAACTCATGCTGTTGCTCAGGCGCTTCGAGGAGAAAGCGGGGCAATTATACGGCATGCAAAAAATCAGGGGTTTCTGCCATTTGTACATTGGCCAGGAAGCCATTGCGGCGGGTTGCATGACGGCTACCAAACCGGAGGATTTGATGATCACGGCATACCGCGATCATGGCCTTGGTATCGCCAAAGGTATCAGTGCCAAAGCGAGTATGGCTGAGCTGTACGGCAAGGCTACCGGGTGTTCCAAGGGTAAGGGTGGCAGTATGCACTTCTTTGGAACGGATGTGGGTTTCTTCGGCGGTCATGGCATTGTAGGCGCACAGATCGGTACCGGCGCAGGCCTGGCTTTTGCCGAAAAATACAAGGGAACGGACAATGTTTGCCTGACTTTCTTTGGCGATGGCGCCGCCAGGCAGGGCATGCTTCATGAGACCTTTAACCTGGCCATGACCTGGAAACTGCCGGTTATTTTCATTTGCGAAAATAATAACTATGCCATGGGTACTTCCGTGGCGAGGACATCGAACGTGGTGGACATTTACAAACTGGCCGACGCCTATGACATGCCCGGTGACTCCGTGGACGGCATGGATCCCGAAGCAGTGCACGAAGCCGTGGCCAGGGCGGTGAAAAGAGGCAGGGCTGGGGAAGGTCCCACGCTGCTGGAAATGAAAACATACCGTTACAAGGGCCACTCGATGAGCGACCCGCAGAAATATCGTACCAAGGAAGAAGTGGAGGAATACAAGGAAAGGGACCCGATTGAAGTAGTCAAGCAAAAGCTGATTGCGGAATTCGGCCATTCCGAAGCGGAAATCGAAGTCATCAATGAAAGGGTCCGCCAGGAAGTGGAAGAATCGGTGAAATTCGCCGAGGAAAGTCCCTGGCCAAATGACGATGAGCTCCTGAAGGATGTGTACGTCCAGAAAGACTACCCGTTCATCATCGACTAAACCAACAGGCATTATCCAGCGCATAGTCTTGCGACTATGCTTTTTTATACCCATAAAAGAAACAAACACATGGCAGAAAAGAAAATCCAGGAAATGGAATCCGAAGAAGTCCTGGAAAAGGCAAAAGGGTTTTGGGAGAAAAACAGCCGAAACATCCTGATTGCCAGCGCAGCCGTAATCATCCTGGCCGGTGGTTACCTCGGCTATAAATATCTCTACCAGCTACCCGCTGAGACCAAGGCACAGGAAGAAATTTTCGTGGCCGAAGAGAATTTCCGGAAGGATTCCATCGCCCTGGCCCTGAACGGGAATGCCACCACTACCGGCTTCCTGAAAGTGATTAAAAAACATGGCGGAACTAAAACCGGGAACATCGCACGGTTATATGCGGGCGAATGCTACCTGCTCCTCGGCGATTTTAACAACGCCGTCAAATACCTGGAGGACTTCAACGCCAGCGGTTCCAGGCAGGTGGAGGCCAAAAAAGAAGGCCTTTTGGGCGATGCCTATTCCGAGCTAAAGAAAAACGAGGATGCGATCAAACATTACAGGAAAGCCGGCACACTCTTCGAAGAAGACCAGGCCCTTTCCTCCGAATACCTGTTCCGGGCCGCCCTTCTCCTTGAGATCAGCGGCAAGAACAAGGAAGCCATCGAACTTTACCAGCAGGTGAAAGACAAGTATCCCCGCTCTGAAAAAGGCTTCGTCGTGGATAAATACCTGGCGAGGCTTGGTTCCGCACAATAAAAATTTCGGCTATGGCCACCCGTGGCAACAGGAAACTGACTGAAAAAAATCAAACAGGCACCCCAACCAACGCGGGTGCCTGTGTTGTTATCGTACGGACAGACTGGAACGCATCGATCCTCGATGAACTGGAAAAAGGCTGCCGTAAAGTACTTCGAACCAATGGCATCAGGAAGGTGACCACCATTACCGTGCCTGGCGCCGTTGAAATACCTTTCGGCATCCGCAGTTATTGGGAAGCTTATCAATACCGAGACGACAAGCCGCGCGCGTTCATCGCCCTGGGCTGCGTCATACAAGGCGATACGCCGCATTTTGAGTATGTCTGCCGGATCGTAAGTGACGGGGTGCTGC
>JALOMP010000193.1 GCA_025455365.1 Chitinophagaceae bacterium
TCCCAAGCTGTAGGTAGCGGGTTCGAGTCCCGTCTTCCGCTCCATTTTCCCCGCTCACCGGGTAGTCCGCCCCGGCGGATCCCAAGCTGAAGGTTCCGGGTTCGAGTCCCGTCTCGTTGGGTTTATGCTGCCAAACTGTCACCTTTTTCCCCAATTTTCCTTACTTTTGTAGGCTCAAATCATTTGGATCGATGACGGAATTATGGCAGGAAAAAGTGCATGACGAAGCTCGCCAGGGCGAAGCATATGCCCCATTGCCCGGGGAAGAAATCGCCTATGGCAGGAAATTTTACATCGAGAGTTATGGATGCCAGATGAATTTTAGCGACAGCGAAATCGTTGCATCCATCCTGAACATGGAGGGTTTCGGCGCTACCCGCCAGGTGGAAGAGGCAGACCTTGTGCTGTTGAATACCTGTTCCATCCGGGAGAAGGCAGAACAAACCGTTCGGAAAAGGCTGGTTGAATTCAGGTCTCTGAAAAAGCAGAAACCCGGACTCCTGGTTGGCGTGTTGGGCTGTATGGCAGAGCGACTGAAAACCAAACTCCTGGAAGAAGAGCAATTGGTTGACCTGGTAGTGGGACCGGATGCCTATCGCACCCTGCCTGGCCTGATACAGGAAGCGGGCGATGGCCACAAAGCGGTCAATGTATTGCTGAGCAGGGACGAGACGTATGCAGATATCGCCCCGGTAAGGCTGGATAGTAATGGCGTTACGGCATTTGTCAGTATCATGCGTGGATGTAACAATATGTGCTCATTTTGCGTGGTACCATTTACGAGAGGCCGTGAACGCAGCAGGGATGCGGCATCCATTGAGTCCGAGTGCCGGGACCTATTCAACAGGGGCTTCAGGGAAGTAACCCTTCTTGGTCAGAATGTAGACAGTTATCATTGGGTGAACGAACAAAGCGGCACCGTGGTCAGTTTCGCGAACCTGTTGGAAAGGATCGCCCAAATAAACCCGCTGCTGAGAATACGTTTTAGTACATCTCATCCCAAGGATATCACGGACCATGTGCTGGAAGTCATGGCATCCTATCCGAATATTTGCCGGTATATACATCTTCCGGTACAAAGCGGATCTACCCGGATTTTGCAATTGATGAACAGGACCTACACAAGGGAATGGTACCTTGCTAAGGTTCAACGGATCAGGGAATATATGCCTGATTGCGGTATCAGTTCCGATATCATTGCCGGCTTCTGTACGGAAAAAGAGGAAGATCACGAGGACACTCTTGATGTGATGCGAAAGAGTTTGTATGATTTCTCGTACATGTTCATGTATTCCGAGCGACCGGGTACCCTGGCAGCAAAGCGATATGAAGATGACATACCGGAAATGGTAAAGAAACGCAGGTTGAGTGAAATCATCGACTTGCAGAACAGGCTTTCGCTGGAAAGCAATGAGCGGGACCTCGGCAAAACATTCGAGGTTCTGGTGGAAGGGAATTCCCGGCGGAGTGATGATTACTGGATGGGCCGGAACAGCCAGAATAAAGTGATTGTATTTCCTAAAGCCGCCTACCCCGGTTTGCAGCCCGGGGCTTATGCGGACGTAACCGTCCGGCGTTGCACGCAGGGAACCCTGCTGGGGGAATAAATCTCGTTAAAGCAGCCTTTTATGGATATTCAACATATTAAAAACCGTTTTGGCATCATCGGAAATTCGCCAGCGCTGAATTATGCGCTGGAAGTAGCCGTACAGGTGGCCAATACGGACCTCACCGTTTTAATCGCCGGTGAGAGTGGTGTGGGAAAAGAAGTATTCTCCCAGATCATCCATTCCCTTTCGGCGCGTAAGCACAACCCTTTTATTGCCGTCAACTGCGGTGCCATCCCGGAGGGTACGATCGATTCGGAACTTTTTGGGCATGAAAAGGGGTCCTTTACCGGTGCCGTGGATAGTCGCAAAGGCTATTTCGAAACGGTGAATGGCGGAACCCTGTTCATGGATGAGATTGCGGAGATGCCGCTGGGTACGCAGGCGCGCCTGCTTCGGGTGCTTGAAGCCGGTGAGTTCATCCGGGTGGGCTCCTCCAAGGTGCAGAAAACGGATGTGCGGGTGATTGCGGCTACCAATAAAGACCTCCTGCTGGCCACTCAAAACGGAAAGTTCCGGGAAGATCTTTATTATCGGCTCAATACCGTCCCTATCCGGGTTCCTTCCTTGCGAGAACGTAAAGAAGACATCCTGCTCCTGTTCAGAAAATTTGCGGTGGACTTCGCTGAAAAATACAAAACGGCACCGATCCAACTGGATGAAGAGGCCAGGGCGATGTTAATTAACTATCCATGGCCCGGTAATGTGCGCGAATTGAAGAATATTGCAGAGCAGATTTCCGTTCTATCCCAGGATAAGACGGTTACGGCTACGGATCTTCGCCGTTTCCTCCCGGAACACAGTGGAACGAGGTTGCCGATGCTGATGAATGGAAAGACCGCAGCGGGAAGCCAGGAGTTCATGAACGAGCGGGATATCCTGTACAAATTGTTTTTTGACATGAAAAAGGATGTGACGGAACTGAAACGGATGTTCCTGGACATCCTGCAGAATCCATCCGGTGCCTCCGGACTGATGGCACAGGAGCCATTTCTGCAGGAAGCCATCGCAGAACCTGCCACCCTGGAGACAGCCGGAGTAAAACCCCTGATGGCTCCGGCGCCACAACCGTTATTCCTTTCGGGAGAACATATACAGGAACATGTGCTGGTGGATGAATCTCTCAACATCATGGACAAGGAAAAGGAACTGATCGAAAAAGCCCTGAAAAAGCATAAAGGCAAGCGAAAAGATGCCGCTTCCGACCTGGGTATCAGCGAGCGGACGCTTTACCGGAAACTCAAAGAGTATAACATTGAAGAATAGTCAGATACGGGTAAGGGCCATCATGGGAATATTGCTGGGCCTCCTGTTCATACAGGGAACCTGCCGGTATTCCATGAAGGATGTGTCGATCGAACCGGATGCCCGGACGGTAAAGGTGAACTATATTGAAAACAGGGCACGGTATGTGAACCCCCTGCTCAGTCCCAGGCTGACCGATAAACTCCGTCAAAAGATTGTAAACCAGACCAGGCTTTCACAAACCAATGGGGAAGCGGATTACGAAATTTCTGGCGTGGTGACCGATTACTCGGTAAGCACGTCGGGCATTTCAAACCAGCAGGTTGCGCAAAACAACCTGAACGTAACCGTGAGTATCGCATTCCGGAACCGGGTGGATCCTAAAAGAAATTTTGAGAGCAGCATAACCCGTAACTTTCCATTTGCTTCATCTAAAAGCCTGCCGCAGGCTGAAGCTGAATTGAACGAACAGATTATCAATAACCTCACCGACGAAATATTCAACAAAATTTTCTCAAACTGGTAAGAGGCTGGACATCCGCGAAAATGCAGCATGAACTGAACCATATCGTGCATACCCTTCTGGGCAGCCAGAACCTGGATGAAGTTTCCAAGGAAACCCTTGCAAGCCTTACCCGTGAATATCCTTATTCGCCGATTCTGCACCTGCTATATAGTAAAAAACTCCAGCAATCGCTGGATCCCCACTTTGGAGAGTCCGTTGCACGCACCGCCCTCTATTTCAGCAACCCGCACTGGTTGAACAGCCTGTTAAGGCCCAAAACTAGTCGGGATGTTATGCGGGAAATGGAGGACGCATATGCCCTGAGCAACCCAGTGTCGGCGGCTGAATCGGATCATGAACCCGTTGTGGTTGAACCATTTGCCGAACAAACCCCGGAACCAGTTGAAGAAGTGGCGCCAGTTGCTGCCCTTGAAGAGCCGGAACGGGTTGAAGAACAGGCCTTTGCGACTGACATAACGGAACCCGAACCCATCGAAGACGGTTCTGTTACTGCCTTTGAAGTGCCGGAAAAGGTTGAAGAACAGGCCTTTGCGACTGACATACCGGAACCCGAACCCATCGAAGACGGTTCTGTTGCCGAGGTAACAGGGTCCGAAACAGTAATTGAGCAGGTCATTTCAGGCGAGATGCCGGAATCAGTCCAGGTATCGGCTGAGCCTGTAACCGAAATTTCCGCGGAAACGGAGATCCAAAGACATGAACCGCAAACAACGGAAGATGCGGCGGTAAGGGATGTTCAGGCTCAAAGTGAACCTGAAAAACACTGGGAGCAACCAGGCATAAGGGTTCTTGATACGGTCACGGAAGGCATACCAGCGGAATGGACGGCTCCGGAGGATAATATAGTTGAAGACATTTCCCCGGTGCGAACGGACGAGAAAGAGGCAGCGGAAGAAAGTGAGTTGGCGGTACCGGCCATACCCGGCCTGCCCCGCGGAGTCTTTAAACCGGTCAATGAACCGGTGGAAGATGGCTTGATACCCATCGAACCGCTCTACACGATCGACTATTTTGCTTCCCAGGGCATACAATTGACGGATGAAGAAAAGCAGGATCCCCTTGGGAAAAAACTCAAGAGTTTCACGGAGTGGTTGAAAGTCATGAAAAAGGTACACCCGGAGAAGACGAAAGTAGCCATGGATGATAAGACGGAGGTATCCATAAAGGAAGTGGCTGAACATTCCAACGACCGGGCTGAAGTAGTGACGGAAGCCATGGCTGAAGTGTACCTGAAACAGGGATTGAAACACAAGGCCCTGGAAGTTTACCAAAAATTAAGTTTGCTTAATCCCGCCCTAAGCGCTACTTTTGCTGCCAAAATTGCCGATTTAAAAGCATCCGAATCATGACCATTTTATTCCTTATACTGATCGTCCTGGCTTCCGTACTTCTTGGTCTTATTGTGCTGATCCAGAATCCCAAAGGTGGCGGACTGGCTGGAAATATCGCCGGTTTCAGCAACCAGTTCATGGGCGTCAAGCAGACGACCGATGTGCTCGAAAAGGGTACCTGGATCCTTGCCGGCGTAGTGGCTGCCCTCTGCCTGTTTTCTACGTTGTTTATCAGCAGCGGTGTGCAGACGGAAGATAACCTGATTAAAGGCATCAATCCCGGAACCTCTACAACCGTGCCCGCCCAGCAATCGCCGTCACCGGCCCCCGCTCAAACAACGCCTGCTCAACCTAAATAATTTATCGTTCCAACGAAGAAACCCTGCCTTGTGCAGGGTTTTTTTGTTGTATTTTGACCCTGTTTCAAAACTGCATGAAAAGGATCACCATCATTTTTCTCACGTTCGTTTGCCTTGCACTGATCGCCTATATCTATGTAAACAGACCTGCAACAGCATTTTCTGAAAAAAGCCGGTACTTCTATCTCAGAAGCGACAGTGCAAACCAGCCGGCCGTCATCGAACAGCTAATCTCCCAGGGCATTCTGAAAAGAACAGGGATATTCCAAATACTGGCCAACCGGTATGACTATGCCAGAAAGGTCAGGCCCGGAAAATACAGGATATCCAGGGGCATGAGCGAATGGGAGGTTTTCCGTTTGTTGCGAAACGGCCGGCAGGAGCCGGTGAATCTTGTCATCAATAAGTTTCGCACTAAAGAAGACTTCGCCAGGTACACAGGAAGGCAATTGGAATGTGATTCCGCGGCACTTATGCAATTTATGCTAAGCCCGGATTCCATGGCCGTTTACAGCCTGGACAGTTTCACGGCGCTGACGCTGGTGATCCCCGATACATACCAGTTTTTCTGGAACACATCCCCGTCTGCCCTGTTCAGGCGAATGAACCAGGAAAAGCAAAAATTCTGGACCACGGATCGGCTGCAAAAAGCCGGCGAACTGGGGCTCACAGCGGAGGAGGTCTATACCCTTGCATCGATTATAGAAGAAGAAACCAACAAGCATGATGAGAAACCCCGGATTGCCAGCGTGTACCTGAACAGAATGCGCAAAGGAATGAACCTTGGGGCTGACCCCACCGTCAAATAT
>JALOMP010000194.1 GCA_025455365.1 Chitinophagaceae bacterium
TTATCATTTTGTGCACCCAATAGTCTATTAACCTGATTAAAATAAACATAGTCATACCTACCACTAATTAAGAAATACAATTGTTTGTTGTAAATCTCAAAGTTATTAAGAATGTATGCTCCTGTATTTCCAACAGTTTCATCAATATAGTTTAAAAGTTCATCACCTTTTGCAATCGTGTCATCGGCCAGTATGGAGCACGGCAATGCGAAAACTGCGATAAGCAATAGTCCCCCTAGAATAACTTTCCTCATAATAGTATGTCCTCCTTAATAAAATTTGGTGCTTTTTAATACTACCCCGATCCCGGGGGCATTTCAATAGAGGAAATTTAGTTGAAAAAGATAAGTTAAAATAAATAGCTTATTTGCCCTTGTCAAAATGCGGGATTTTTCCCGGTTGAAACACCTTTTTGGGATCCTGGTTTTGTACATCCGGATGCCCGTTCACCATCACATCGGCCAGGTATTTAAGGATCCTGGTACCCCGGTCCTGCTTGGTCGAAATATTGAATAGTTCGGGGTGGTTGTTAAAGAACTGTACCGTACACTGGCCCGCGACAAATACAGGGTGCCGGATGACATTTTCCAGGAATGGAATATTGGTTTTAACGCCACGAATCCGGAACTCCGTCAATGCACGAAACATGCGTTTGGCAGCCTCTTCCAGGCTCCCGCCATTTGCCGTGATCTTCACCAGCATGCTGTCGAAAAACGGCGATACTTTGACGCCCTGGTAGCAACTGCCCTCATCCAGGCGTATCCCGTTTCCGCCGGCGTGGCGATATGCAATCAGGGTTCCGTAGTCTGGTTTGAAATTTTGCAAAGGGTCTTCGGTGGTGATGCGGCACTGTATGGCAAAGCCCTGGCATCGAAGGCTTTCCTGTGATGCGATGCCAATCGAAGGGCTGTCCAGTCGCTCCCCATCGGCAATCAGGATCTGGCTACGCACGAGGTCAATACCCGTAACGGCTTCCGTGACCGTATGTTCCACCTGGATCCGGGGGTTGACTTCAATGAAGTAGATGTTTTCATGGGCATCCACCAGGAATTCGACGGTACCGGCGTTACTGTACCGGACGTGGGCGGCGATATCCACCGCATAGCGACAAAGCTTTTCCCGGGCCGCCTGGCTGAGTCCCGGGGCCGGGGCGATTTCCACTACTTTCTGGAACCGACGCTGCACACTGCAGTCGCGTTCGAACAAGTGAACGATATTACCATACTGGTCACCCAATACCTGTACTTCGATATGCTTGGGATTGTCAATGAATTTCTCCATGAAGATGGTATCATCGCCGAAAGCGTTGCCGGCTTCGCGCCGGGCTTCGCTGAAAGCGGTTTCCATTTCCTCCATCTGGCGGATCACGCGCATACCCCTCCCGCCGCCACCGGCACTGGCTTTCAGGATAACGGGTAGGCCTATGCGCAACGCTTCGGCCGTTGCAAGGGCCCCATCCGTGAGGCGAACCTGGTTGTCTTCAATGACGGGAACCTGGCAGTTTCGGGCGATGACTTTGCTGCTGACCTTGTCGCCCAGCGCAGCCATCACATCCGGTCGTGGCCCGATGAAGATGACGCCTTCTTCGGCGCAACGCGATGCAAAACGCAGGTTTTCGGAGAGGAATCCATACCCTGGGTGAATCGCGTCTGCCTGGTTGGCTTTGGCGATGCGCAGGATTTCTTCGATGTCCAGGTAGGGTTTCAGCGGATCATCATTCTCCCCGATCTGGTAGGCTTCATCGGCCTTAAAGCGATGGAGGGAATACCGGTCTTCGTAGGTAAAGACCGTAATGGTGCGGATACCCAGTTCACTGGCAGCCCGCAGGACGCGGATGGCAATTTCACCCCGGTTGGCAACCAGGATGCGCTTGATTCTTTCCATGGAAGCAAAGTTGAATGACAGGCTTAAGCGATTTAGCACAATCCCGGTACTACCTGTTGACTATCAAACGGGTAGCAGGCCTGTTTATGATTCTTACCAACCTCGATTTTTTTGAGGGAGTAAAATCAGGATGGGCAGCAGGTAGATTAAGGTAGATGCGACAACGGACCATAATTGCAGATTATTTCGTAATTCTGTTTCAAAACCAACACTGCATGAGAAGCCTGCCCTTGTTGGCCATCCTGGCCCTTTCCTCGTATGTTTCCTTCGCGCAGAAAAGTAAAGCCGTTGCCCCCACCCCGGACACGGCGGACCTTGGTATGTATGCTTCCCTGAAATGGCGCAATATCGGGCCATACCGGGGCGGTCGCGCCAATACGATCAGCGGCGTCATCAATGACCCCCTTACCTATTACACCGGGTACACGGGTGGCGGAGTCTGGAAAACGGACGACGGAGGCGATAGCTGGAAAAACATTTCAGACGGTTATTTCAGCGTGGGTACCATCGGCGATATCGCCGTGAGCGAATCTGACCCCCATGTATTATATGTAGGTACAGGCGAACATGCCGTACGCGGCGTAATGACATCTTTTGGCAATGGTGTGTATAAAAGCACCGATGCCGGGACCACCTGGACACATATCGGGCTGGAGAAAACAAGACATATTTCAGATGTGGTCATACACCCCTCCAACCCAGACATTGTACTGGTAGGCGCGCAGGGACCGCTGCATGGACCGGGCGAAGACCGCGGCGTATACAAATCGACCGACGGCGGAAAGTCCTGGAAGAAGACACTGTATGTGGACGAAAATACCGGCATTAGCAGCCTCGTGATGGATATGGACAATCCACGGGTGCTGTATGCGGCGATGTGGCAGCACCGCAGGCTTCCCTGGAAGGTTGAAAGCGGCCCCAACTCCTCTGTTTGGAAATCAACGGACATGGGCGATACCTGGACCAGGATCATGGATGGCCTGCCTAAGGAGATGGGCAAGATAGGTCTCTCCGTTTCCCGTGCCAATTCCAACAGGGTGTTCGCATTGGTAGAATCCGAAAAATCAAAGGCAGGGGTTTACCGGTCCGATGACGCCGGCAAAAAGTGGAATCATATCACGGACTTCCCGATGATCACGGCCCGCAGCTGGTACTATATGGAAATCTTTGCCGATCCCGTGAACCCGGAGATCGTCTATGCACTCAACGCACCCGTGTACAGGTCGTCCGATGGTGGAAAGACTTTTGAAGACCTGAAAGTAGTCCATGGCGACTGCCATGACCTGTGGATCAACCCGAAAAATCACAAGAATATCGCCCTGGCCGATGATGGCGGAGGAGGGATATCCTTCAACCATGGAAAAACCTGGAGCAGCCTTAACAACCAGCCCACCGCGCAGTTCTACCGGGTGAATGCGGACCAGCGCATGCCCTACTGGATCTACGGCGGCCAGCAGGACAACCTATCCGTCTGCATCCCCAGCCGGACCAACGACTACGGTATTCTCACCACACACTGGTATAATGGCCCGGGTTGCGAAAGTGCATACATCGCGTTTGATGATCCCGCCAACCCACAGGTACTGTACGGTGGCTGCTACCAGGGAAGTATCACGTTAATGGATACCCGAACAAGGGAGTCCAAGGACATCATGAGATACCCGGCCACGAATCTTGCCATCGATCCGAAAAACATGAAATTCCGCTTCAACTGGAACGCACCGCTGGTCAACTCCCCACACGATCCTAAAGTGATGTACCATGCGGCCAACGTGTTACTGAAGACCACAGATGGCGGCATGAAGTGGGAAGTCATCAGCCCGGACCTGACCCGTAATGATGTTACCAAACAGGGACCAGGTGGCGGACCCATCACCAACGAAGGAGCCGGTGGAGAGAATTACAATACCATATATTATGTAGCGGAATCGATACATGAAAAAGGCATGATCGTCACTGGCAGCGATTGTGGAAAAGTGTTCATCACCCGTGACGGCGGCAAAGCCTGGACCGATATCACACCGGCCGGACTGCCGGAATGCATGATCCATTCCATGGAACTATCGCCCCATGACCCGGGCACCATCTACCTGTCGGCCAACCGATACAAATTCAACGACTTCACCGCGCTTGCCTTTAAGTCCACCGATTATGGCAAGACCTGGGCACGCATCAATACAGGCATCGCTGCGGACGATTTCATCAAAGTCATCCGGGAAGACAGGAAACAGAAAGGACTGCTCTACGCGGGATCGGAAAGAGGATTCTATGTTTCTTTCAATGGAGGTCTGCAGTGGCAAAAGCTTCAGTTGAACCTCCCGGTTGTGCCCGTTACCGATCTCATCATCAGGGATAACGACCTGGTAGCGTCTACGGCAGGGAGATCGTTCTGGATCCTTGACGACCTTTCGCCCATACAGCAATCGGCCGGCAAAAAAATCAATGCGCCAGTCGTGTTCTTCCAACCCAAACCCGTCTACCGGATTTTCGGTCCGCCTCCGTTTTACCTGGTTACAGAAGCATCCTATGGCAAGAACCCTCCCGAGGGGATCAATCTCGATTACTACCTGAGAGAGAAAGCTGATTCGGGGAAACTGGTCATGGAAATTTCAGATGCCCAGGGCAAAATGGTACGGCGGTACAGCAATATCGTACCGGGCAGGACAGGCAGCGCAGCCCCGGTTCCCCTGCCGGCGGAAAAGGGAATCAATCGCTTCACCTGGGACTTCCGAACGATGCCGCTGGAGGAAGTACCCAATGTGGTGATCTATGGTGCGGATTATCGTGGCCACCGCGTTGCACCGGGTAAGTACAAAGCCCGACTTTCTATGAATGGAACACAGACGGAAACAGACATAGAGATCATGCCGGATCCCAGGCAGCCTGGCACAGCGGCTTTATGGACGGCTCAACAGCAATTTATGGAACAGGCAGAGTCGGCCATCAATGAAGCACACCGTACGGTGAACCAGGTAAGGACCTGGAAGAGCCAGTTGAAGAGTTACAGGGAAGCCCTGGCAAAGAACCCGGCAAATGCAGACCTGTTGAAGTCTGCGGATGAACTGATGCGTAAACTGGATGCCTGGGAATCCAATGTCATCGAAACAAGGCAAAAGGGTTTCCAGGATGCACTCAACTGGCCCAGCAAGATTAACTCGGAACTCTTTAACGTCCGGAACAATGCGGATACCCATGATCCTCGGGTGCCGGAAGGATACCAGGAGCGCCTCCGGGATTTACTGAATGATTGGTCCCGTTACAAGCAGGAGTTTAATAATAATATCGTACCTGAAACAAATCGATTCAACCAGCTTTGTCGCGAAAGGAATGTTGGTATCCTTGCTGGTTCATGATTTATGTAGCCGGAATTTGTTAAAAAAAATTCAAAAAGGCCCGTCGGCCGACCAATTACGAACGGAATCGTATATTTGAATACGAACCAAGTTTTACCTGGAATATGTCGACAAAAGCCATTAAACCTACGGAAAGCGAACTGGAGATTTTACAAGTCCTTTGGCAGAAAGGGCAGGCAACGGTGCGGGATGTTCATGAAGAGTTGTCTAAAAGCAGGGATATCGGGTACACCACCGCATTGAAATTGCTGCAGATCATGTTTGAAAAGGGATTGGTCAGCCGTGATGACTCTTCCAAAACCCATATTTACCAGGCGGCCGTGTCAAAAGAGAAAACACAGAAGCAGATGGTGGGTAAGATGATCAGCACCTTATTTTCCGGTTCACCTTCAGAATTGGTGATGCAGGCCCTGGGCAACCACAAGGCAAGTACGGAAGAGCTGGATGAAATTCAGAAACTCCTGGACAACCTCAGAAAAGGATAGGTTATGAACGACGCGCTACCCCTTCAAGGATTGCTTCAATCACTCGGTTGGGCCATCATCCATTCCTTCTGGCAAATGGCCGTTCTCTGGCTTGCGTACCAGGTATTGTTTGGCTGGAGGAGCAGGATCTCCCCCACCCTTCGCCACAATGCTGGAGGAGCAGGATCTCCCCCACCCTTCGCCACAATTCCGCATTCATCCTGTTAACGGCGGGCAGTGCATGGTTCCTCTATACTTTCGCACAGGAATACGCTACATTCTGGCAGATAGACCGGTACCTTTCCATGTTACCGGACGCGGAGAAAGCCACGCCGACAACAGCAGTGGCGATCACCGGATTCAGGGAGTTCCAGCAAAGGCTTGCGCATTTTGCGGAAACGAATATTGCCTATGTTTCAGCGATATACCTTATAGTCCTTTCTTTTATGGTGTGGAGACTACTGCAGGCTTTCCTGCAGTCGAAAG